>DATNEZ010000376.1:0-2409 GCA_035606645.1 Binatia bacterium | reverse complement strand
CCTGGCTCGGCGGTTCGGCTTAGTTTCAGCCCTGCCAGCATTGATGGGAGGTGCGAAGCAACCTTGTCAGGTCACGTGATTCCATAGGGCGCGGCGGCCGACCTGGCGATGCTGCACGCCAGGCCGGCCGCTATCGTTACGACGATCCGACACGCAGATTCAAGGCGCGGGGATGCCGGGGGCCGCGGCTTCGCAGGCTTCCCACATGCGGATGGTGTCTCCGGCAGAGTGGAACAGCGCCTTGACGGCCTCGCCGCTGCCCGGTCTGTCGCTCAGGGCCTGGGTGAAATCGGGCAGCATGCCGTAATGGGCGATGCCGTCCGCCTGGAAGTCGAAGGTACGGACCCCCATCACGGAGTGCGGCAGCAGGGGCGCGCTCGGATTGCCGGTATGCGAGGCGATGGTCAGGGGATAGGACACGGGGTCGGCCGCGAACGACAACTGCGGGGCGAAGCCGTTCATGTCCGTGCCCAGGGCGACGCCGTGTCCCCCCGCTGTCAGCGAACGAATCTCATCGTATTGCGTCAGCCAGGTACCGACGGTGTCGTGGTTGGCAAAGGTGGCCAGGACCACCAGGGACTGGACGTCCCAGTTGTCGGGGCCGTCGGTAATGTCGTTCGTCTGATCCCCGGCCGTTCTGAGCCCGAACGAGAGGATGTCGTCCGCATGCGTTCCCGCAGGCAGGGCGAACGTCACGGTGCGCGTCGACCCGCCCGGCCATTTGTTCCCCTCGCTCAGATCGACCTCGTAAGTCGACGAAGGGAGAACCACACGGGCCCAGACGCGGTTCTTTCCGCCGCGCAGGTCGTCCCCACCTGTGATGATGGTGACCGTCAGGTTCGAGATCTCCGGATTGCGCGGAGGAAGCGTCACGCCCCAATAGTGGGTGAACAGGCTGCCCGTGAAACGGATGAGCGTGGCATCGGGATCGGGAATGACCGGCTGGGACAGAATCTTGACCATCCCGGCCGTCCCCTCCGTGCCGAAACCGATCATGCCGCCGAGCTCCAGGATGGTATGAGCATGAGCCCGCATGAGGGTGCGCTCGTTCTCGGCCGTTTCGTCCTCAGGGCGGATCCCGGTGTGCGAGTCCATCATGGGATAGTGGTTGTCCCGCGCGAACTGTTCGACGGTCCATTGGGTGGTTTTTTGTCCCATGTGTGCCACGTCGATGAGAACGCCGAGCCTGGCCAGTTGCCGGATGAGCGTCTTTCCCTCCTCCGTGATCCCCAAGGCGTTCTTGTGACCGCCCAGATCGGCCGCGCCCTCGTAGCCGAGAAGGGAGAAAGCCACATCCCCGATGGGGGTCGGCGCGATCGCGCCGCCCTTGAGCAGGTCGCCGGTGATCGGAACGAGCGTCGAGGGCATGCCAAGCCGGCCGTGGAGATGCGTGTCGTATTCGACCTGGAAGAAACCGTCGTTCGCGAGCTTGTTCCAGTCGCTCGTGTCGCGCGTGGCGTGCACGAAGGCGTTGACGGTGTTGAACGGATCCGAATAAAGGGCGGTGCCTCCGACGTCGTTGTTGATGAGATGGACGGGGATGACGTGCCGGACCCCGTCTTCATTCACGAGCCGCAGAATCTGATCGGGGCTGAGCCAGTCCATCTCGACGCCCAGGATCACCGCGAGCTTGTTGCCGGCGACGAGGGCCCTGGCCTCGGCCGCGCTCCTCGCGATCCCCATCCATTCGGGGTTGGCGGCCACCAGTGACTTGATGAAGTTGAGCTGGCGCCGCGCCGACTCGAAGTCGTAATTTGAGTCCGCGAGCGGCACGGGATTGCCGGCGGCGTTGTAGCCGATCTCCCTCCACATGCGCGACAGGAGCTGGTTGTCCGTGGCGTCCGCCATGAACAGACGGAGGCCGCCGTCGTAGGCGCGTTTTAGCGCGGTCACGTGCATCTGCTGATGCGTCAGGCTGCGCGCGGCCGGCCAGTTGTCGAAGAACGGCTGGCCGAACGTGGTATGCGGGTATCCGCTGACATTGTCGGTCAGGCTGATCATCATCTGGTGGATGTTGTGACGCACCCAGTCGGCGTCGAACCCGCCGTGCTTGTCGGGAGAGCACGTCGGCAGGTCCGCGAGCACATCGGCGCCCGCGAGGCCGAGCCCGGTCTTCCCCCAGAACATGCCGCCGTTGCCGGTCGAGTCCGCGCCGAAGCTGTAGTTCGAGGCGGGGTGCGCGTGCAGATCGGCGAAGCCCCACAACCTGCCGCAGGACGCATCGTCGAGCGTGTGCACGATCGCATCCGACGCCTCGTCGCAGGTATCGACGGTGCACGGGTCGCCGTCAGCGAGCGCCGGCGGCGGGCCGGCGACGCAGCCGAGGGTGGCATTGCAGCCTTCGGGCCCGTCGCAGAACTGTCCGTCATCGCAGACGAGCGGGGTTCCCGCCGTGCACGTCCCGTTGTG
>DATNEZ010000363.1:0-2435 GCA_035606645.1 Binatia bacterium | reverse complement strand
GCCGCCTGTATACTTCCTGCATGGCCGCTTCCCGTGTGCCCGGCCCGGCCGCGCTTCCGGTCTTCCTGGCCCTCCTGGGACTGTGCCGCTGCGCCTCGGGCGGCCCGATGCCCGAGGCCACAGGAACGGCCGCTGCGGACGCTTCCGCGCAGGCCCCCGCATCTGCGCCCGCGCCGGCCCCCACGCCGACCCCCGCGCCGGATTCGGCGGCGGCCCCCGAGGAGACGCCCGGATCGGCGCCCGCGCCTGTCGCCGCGACGGGGCCGGGGACCACGGCCCGGGTCGACTTCGAGGCCCAGGTCCTGCCCCTCCTGCATGAGAAGTGCTCCCCATGCCATTTTCAGGGAGGGCGCATGTACGGGCGGCTTCCCTTCGATCAGGAGGGGACGATCCGCGTGCTCGGCACGCAGATGTTCTCCCGGCTGCGTGACCCGCTCGACCAGGAGCTGATCCGCACCTGGCTCGAGCAGCGCTGAGACGCGTCGGAGACGGCGGAGCGGGGGCTACTGCGGATCGGCGATGTCCAGGACGACCGAGCGGGCCGGGAAGCTGAACCAGGCCTCGACCATCCTGTCATCCTTGCGGAAGATCAGGCGGTGCGGCGCGAGGACCTCGACGTTCCAGCCGTTTCTCCGGCCCTGGGACCTGAGGTCGCAGACCGCGTTGCTGGCCTCCCCACGGAAGCGGAAGCGCACGGTGAGATTGCCGCCGCGGACGCCCCCCGAATTGCTCTCCAGGCGGAACACTTTGGGAACCGGAAAATCCCGCGGGAACCGCGGGTGGAGTCTCGTGGCGGAGGCGAACCGGCCCGGCTCCAGGAGGGCGTGTTTCGATCGTCCCGGATCGTCGGAACGGCCGGATCCGGGTGCGGGCCCGGACCCCGCCACGGCGAGATCGGCGCCTGCCGGGAGCGTGGGCGACGCCGATGCGTCGGAGGGGGAGATGGCCCGATCGGGGACCGTCATATAAAGAAGGAAGACTGCGCCTGCGACGAGCCCGCTTCCGGAGGCCCACATCCAGCGCTTCTGCTTGCAGGCCCAGAGCGTCAGAGGGATCGTGCCGAGAAGCACGATCAGCAGCACCGGATACGACTGAGCCGCCTGCTGGACGACTGCCAGAATCCCCATCGAACCCCCCGCCGGCCCCTTAACGGCAAACCGTGGAGCGGAAACGGGCCATCCAAGCGAGGAATCTAGAGTCCGGCGCGCCAGGCTGCAAGTTGGCGACGGTTTTCTGACGGCCGCGCGGGGGATCGCGTCCGTGTTTGAGGCGCCGCAGGGGAGGCGGTTTCACAGAACGGAACAGCGATTGACTTGCGTTTCGTTTGGCGGTTTGATAGCATCCGAATCGTTTGGAGCACCTTCCCTAGCACCTTCCGAGGGGGTCATGGCTCCCGCCAGGAAACGACGGAGGCTGCCGACGCTGATCGATCGGGGGCTCGGGCTGCTCGAAGTCGTCCTCCCGTCCGGTCCCGACGACCGTCTCGCATCGACGCTGCCGGACGGCCAGCGCGATCCGGGTGGCTTCTGGTACCCGCTCGGCTACGATCAGCCGGGCGACATCTTCACTCCCCAGCAGAGACGACTCCAGGCCAAGCAGCGCCAGGTGCAGGGCCGGCGGCTGGGCTCCCGCGCCCGCCGCGAGGTCGCAGACTCCGGCGCAAAGGGGATCGCCGCGGCGGACACGACTCCTTCGCGCCCTCATGCGCCGCCCCAGGAGCGCCTGCGCGTGAACCCGGTGGCCGGGGACGCCTTCGGCACCGGGATGCCCCTGATCGACAGGTCCATGCCCCTCCCCTCCCCCTCGCTCGAGGTGGATCCCGGGCCGCTGCCGTCCGCCTCGCGCCCCTCCAGGGCGGGTACTTTCCGTCACTCCCGCCCTCCCCTTCCGGACGATTCCGGCTTGCGCGCCCAGGCGCTCGGGGGCGTCGTTGACTCGACCAAGGGTTCCGATTAACATCGGCGCCCATGCCGGCAGCACAGAAAATCAATCCCGGCCGACTGTACATCGGCGGACAGTGGGTTGACGCCGTCGCGGGCCACTCCTTCCCGACGATCAACCCGGCCACCGAAGAGACGATCACCACGATCGCCGAAGGGCGCGCCGAGGACATCGATCGCGCCGTCCGGGCGGCCCGCGTCGCCTTCGACGGTCCGTGGGCCAAGGTGTCGGCCTCGGACCGCGGTCGGTTGCTCTGGAAGATCGGGGACCTGATCGAATCGCACCTCGCGGAGATCTCCGAGGTCGAGACCCTCGATTCGGGCAAGACGATCACGGAGGCGTCGCGCGTCGACGTCCCGATGGCGGCCGATTGCTTCCGCTACTTCGCCGGCTGGGCCACGAAGATCGAGGGGGAGACCGTCGCCGTCCGCGCCCCGACCTTCAACTACACCCTGCGCGAGCCGCTCGGCGTGGTCGGCCAGATCATCCCATGG
>DATNEZ010000041.1:0-4098 GCA_035606645.1 Binatia bacterium | reverse complement strand
GAGATACGGCTACCGGACCCTATCTGACATCCTGCGCAGCGTGCGCGGCATCTTCACGACGTACGACCGGAACTACAGCTACATCGGCGTGAGGGGATTCAACCGCCCCGGCGACTTCGACACCCGCGTCCTGCTGCTCCTGGACGGCCACCGGCTGAACGACAACATCTACGACCAGGCGGCGATCGGCACCGAGGCGGTGTTCGACGTCGAGACGATCGAGCGCGTCGAGATCATCCGGGGTCCGAGCTCGTCCCTGTACGGGACCAACGCGTTCCTCGCCGTGATCAACGTGATCACCAAGTCGGGGCGGGACCTGAAGGGCCGGGAGGTCGCCGGCACCGGCGGCAGCTTCTCGACCGGCCAGGCGCGGGCGGCCTACGGCACCCGCCTGGGGAGCGGCCTGGAGATGTACCTGAGCGGGGCATTCGGCGACAGCGGCGGCCAGGACCTCTTCTATCCCGAGTACGACAGCCCGGCGACGAACGACGGCTGGGCGAGGGACGCGGACGGCGATCGGTTCCGCCGGGCCTTCACCAAGCTCGAATGGGGCGGCGCGCGCGTCATCGCCGGCTACTCGAACCGCGCCAAGCACGTCCCCACGGCGTCGTACGGGACGGTCTTCAACGACGCGCGCGAGCGCACCTCCGACGAGCGCGCCTTCGTGGACCTGCGCTACGAGCGCGAGATGGGCCCGGCGCTTCGGCTGGTCGGGTCCGGCTCCTACGACGGCTACTGGTACAAGGGGGACTATCCCTACGCCGCGAGCTACTCCAAGGACTACGGCCACGGCGAGTGGTGGACCGGAGAAGTGCAGGCCATCAGCACGCGCTTCGATCGGCACAAGCTGATCGGCGGGGCGGAGGTCCGCTACAGCTCGAAGCAGGACCAGGGCTTCTACGACACCGTCCCGTACTTCCTCTACCTCGACGACCGGCGGCAATCGTCCATCTGGGCCCTCTACCTTCAGGACGAGATCCGCGTCCGCGACGGCCTGATCGTCAACGTCGGCCTGCGCCACGACGACTATGACAGTTTCGGCGGGACCACCAACCCGCGGGTGGGCGTGATCGGGTCCATCGGGGAGGCGTCGACCCTCAAGGTCCTGTACGGGGGGGCCTTCCGGGCGCCCAACGTCTACGAGCTGTACTACCAGGACGGCGGCGTGTCGCAGAAGGCCAATCCCGGCCTGCGCCCCGAGACCATCCGCACGCTCGAGGTCGCCGTGGACCACTCCTTCGGGGGACGCCTGCGCGGCTCGGCCTCGGTCTACCGTTACGGGGCAAGCGACCTGATCACCCTCGAGAACGATCCCAACGACGGGCTCGACGTGTTCCACAACGTCGAGCGGGCGCGCGCGGAGGGGGTCGAGCTCGAGATGGAGGGGGATATCCACCGCATGGTGGAGGGGCGCCTGAGCTACGCGCTCCAGCGCAGCGTGGACGTCTCGACCGGCGACACGATCACCAACTCGCCGCGTCACCTCGCCAGGCTCAACCTCGCGGTCCCGTTCCGGGCCGAGAAGTTCGTGGCGGCGCTCGAGGCGCAGTACACGAGCAGCCGGGAAACGCTCCAGGGAGGCCGGACGGGCGGGTTCGGCCTCGTCAACCTGAGCCTTCTCAGCCGCGCCTGGGCGAAGGGTCCGAGCCTGTCGCTGAGCCTCTACAACGTGCTCGACAAGACCTACGCCGATCCGGGAGGCACGGAGCACGTGCAATCCGCCATCCCGCAGGACGGGCGGAGCCTGCGCGTTCAAGTGAAGTACGAGTTCTGACGGAACTCATGAGACAGGATCGGACGCGCGGGCCATTCGTGAAGGCGGGCCGGATCGCCGCCCTGGTGCCGGCCCTGCTGGCCGCCGGCGCCGGCGCGGGCGGCGCCGCGGCCCCGCCTGCCGGCGTGCGGATCGCGGCGATCGTCAGCCAGGACGCGCTCCCCTACGAGGAGGCCCTGGCGGGGTTCAGGAGCCACATGGAGCGCCAGGCGGAGGGCGCCCCGGCGCAGATCGACGTCTACCTGCTGCACGGCGACGCCGCGGGGGTCGACGCCGCGCTGCAGTCGGCGCGCCGGGACAGGGCGCAGGTTCTCCTCACGCTCGGCTCGCTGGCCACCCAGGCCGCGGTGCGCCAGGTGAAGGACATTCCGATCGTCGCAGGGCTGGTGCTCCGGACGGAGGACCTGGAAGCATCGGCCAACGCCACCGGCGTGGTCCTGGAGTTTCCCGTCGAGACCGAGCTGCGCTGGCTGCAGCGTCTGCTGCCGGGGCAGCGCAACATCGGCGTCCTGTTCAATCCGGCCGAGAACCAGGGTCGCATCGACCTGGCCGCGCGCGCGGCGAGGGACATGGGCCTGACCCTGCACGCGCGCCGGGTCGAGACCCCGAAGGATCTTCCCGGGGCGCTGGAGAGCCTGAGCAGCCGCGCCGACGTCCTGTGGGGCGTCGCGGACCAGGTCGTGCTGAACCCCCAGACGGTCAAGCCGATCCTGCTCTTCTCGCTGCACAACCGCATTCCCTTCGTGGGCCTGTCGGCCACGTGGGTGAAAGCGGGGGCCCTCTACGCGCTCGACAGGGACTACGGCGACATCGGCAGGCAATGCGCGGAGATGGCGGCGAAGATCCTGCAGGGGACGGCGCCGCGCTCGATCGCTCCCGCCTCCCCGCGCAAGGTCGTCTACTCGGTCAACATGAAGACCGCCCGGATCCTGAAGCTCGACATCCAGTCCGGGCTCCTGCAGGGGGCGCTGGCGGTGGTCGATTGAGGGGACATTCCGCGCCATGACCTGGCCCTGGTTCAGGAAGATCGGGCTGGCCGCCAAGCTCAACGCCCTCGTCGTGGCGTCGATCGTGGCCACCATCCTGAGCGCCGGGGCGCTGGCCGTGCGCGAGCAGATCACGGCCAGCTACCGGCAGCTCCTGTCGGACGGCGCCGCGGTGGCCGCGATGGTGGCCAAGAACAGCGAGTACGCCATCTACACCGAGAACCGCGAGGCGCTGCAGCAGGTGGTGGAGGCGCTGGCCGACCATCCGTCCGTCGCCTACGTGCGCCTGGTGGACCGGGCGGATCGGAGCCTGGTCGAGCGGGCGTTCAGCTCCGGGGCGCTGCCCGCCCTCGTGCACCACGGACGTCGCGTGGAGGGGACGCAGGCGACGTGGGCCGATCGGGCCGACCGGCTCGACGGCCGCGGCTTCCTCGACCTGGTGGTGCCGGTCGGAGGCGCGGGCGGGCAGTCGGAATCGGCCCTCTTCCCCGGCCAGGCGGCCGGGTCCCGCGGCCAGGAGATCATCGGCTACGTGCAGCTCGGCCTCAGCCAGGAGGGAATGCGCCAGAGGCTGCGCGCCTTCGTCGTGCACGCGTGCGCTTCGGCCGCCGTCTGCGTCGTCTTCTTCGTCGCGGCCACGCTGTTCCTGACGCGCAAGATCACCTCTCCGATCCGGTCGCTCGCGGAGGCCGCGCGTGCTGTCGCGATGGGGCGGCTCGATCACACCCTGGGCGAGGTGACGTCGCGCGACGAGCTGCAGGATCTCCGAAACTCCTTCGCCGCCATGCTGGATCGTCTCCGGGACTCCCGGGCTCAGGTCGAGACCTCGCAGCGGGACCTGGAGAACAAGGTCGAGCAGCGGACCCGCGAGCTCGAGCTGGCGACCAAGAGGGCCTACGAGCTGGCGCACCAGGCCGACGCCGCCAACCGGGCCAAGTCGCAGTTCCTCGCCAACATGAGCCACGAGATCCGGACGCCGATGAACGGGGTCATCGGCATGACCGATCTCCTGATGGAGACCGAGCTTTCGCCGCAGCAGCGGAAGTTCGCCGAGACCGTGCGCACCTCCGCCGAGGCGCTCCTCGAGGTGATCAACGACATCCTCGATTTTTCGAAAATCGAAGCGGGAAAGCTCGAGTTCGAGGCGGTCGAGTTCGAGCTGCGCCAGGTGGTCGAGGACATCTGCGACATCCTGGCGCCGCGCGCCCAGGCCAAGGAACTGGAGCTGGCCTGCGTCATCCACGACGGCGTGGCGACCCACCTGCGCGGCGATCCCGGGAGATTGCGGCAGGTGCTCATCAAACTAGTCGGCAACGCCATCAAGTTCACAGAGCGGGG
>DATNEZ010000271.1:0-2251 GCA_035606645.1 Binatia bacterium | reverse complement strand
GCGTCCATCCGAGCGGCTTCTTGTCGGCCACGAGCTGCACGCTGATCGCCCCACCGAGCACCTGCGTGCGCACGAAGTAGACCAGGGCCTTTCCCGGCGCCGGTTTCCGGCTGTCGTCCATCTTCTGGTCCCTGTGGATCTCGTACTTGTCGGACGCCACCGCCGGCGCGATGCACGCGACGAGCGCGGCGACGAACAGCGAACCTCTCAGGATCGATCGGATCATGTCCGGAGCCCTCCGTCTCCCAGGTCCTCGCTCTCGCTGGCCAGGGGCCAGAGGGCGAGCAGATCGCTCGTTTCGAACGCGGGCGCCGCCGCGGTGAAATAACGCAACGCATCGGTGCCCGTGTTCCGAATCCCGTGCGGCGTGTCCGAAGGAATGAAGATGCAGTCGCCCGGTGCCACCTCCTGCGTCTCGTTCCCCAGGGTCATCGTGCCGCTGCCGTCCAGGATCAGGTACACCTGCTCCGGCGCGTGACTGTGGACGCGCTGCTCCCCGCCGGGCTCGATCAGGACCAGCGTGGTCGTCAGGTGCTTCGCCTGGCTGGTGCGCGGCGACGCGAGCAGGTAGGAGGTGATCCCCTCCGGCCGCGTGTGGCGCGGCGCCCCGGCCTTCTTGAGTATGTGCATGGCTCCCTCGGCTTCCTCCGGCTATTCTACAGCGGCAGGCGCAGCCGGGCGCGGCAGCCGGGCTCGGGGTCGCGATTCTGAAGGGTCAGGGTGCCGCCGTGCGCCTCGGCGATCTGGCGGCTCAGCACCAGGCCGATCCCGGAGCCCTGCTGCTTGGTGGTGAAGAACGGCACGAACAGGTTCGAGCTGTTCGGGACGCCCGGGCCGTCGTCGTCGACGAAGACCTCGAGGGTCGCCGGGGAGCCGTTCGCCCGGCTCCAGCCGAAGCGCACGCCTCCGCCGGTCTCGAGGGCGGCGTCGACCCCGTTGCGCACCAGGTTGATCAGCAGCTGCTCCAGCTGGTCGGCATCCGCCTTGAGGGTCGTCTCCGGCCCGGGGACGAGATGCACGCTCAACCGCGTCTCGAGCCCGGCGACGCGCCTCACGAGCGGGCCGATGTCGACGCTCTGGACGCGGGGGGGCGGGAGGCGGGCGAGGCGGGCGTAGCCGTCCATGAACCGGCTGAGAGATTCGGAGCGGGTGGCGATCACGCCCAGCCCGCGCCGCATGTCGTCCTCCCAGTCGGCGGGCTTCGGGTTGCGGCCGATCAGGTTCTCGAGGCTCCCCGCGAGCGATTTGATCGGCGCCAGGGAGTTGTTCAGCTCATGCCCCATCACGCGGATCAGCCTCTGCCAGGCCTGGCGCTCCTCTTCGCGCAGGGCGCGGCTGACGTCCGACAGGACCAGCAGCTGGTGGGCCAGCCCTCCCTGGCGGAAGGTGCCGCGGCGGACCTCGAAGCGCCCGGTGCGGCCGGGGAACGCCAGGTCGAGGATCGGCTCGGCGTCCGCCTGCAGGCAGGCCCCCAGCCCCAGCTCGGTGGCGTCCGCGCCGATCAGGCGCTCGATCGGCCGCGACAGCAGCCGCTCGCCCGCCCGGTTGGCCAGCCGCAGCCGGTCCTCGCCGTCGAGGGCGAAGACCGCGACGTCGATCTCCTCCATGACCTTGCGCAGGAGGGCCGTCGCCTCGAGCGCCCCGAGGCGCTGCTGGCGGAGCGTCTCGGCCAGCGCGTTCACCTCGATCATCACCTCGCCCAGGGCGTCGTCATGCCTTGCGCCGCGCGCGCGGATGGAGAAGTCCCCTTCGCGCAGCGCCGCAAGGAGGTTGCTGGCGATCTGGAGCGGCCGCACCACGCGCTCGCGCACCGCGAAGGCGAACCCGACCCAGGCCCCCACGATGATCGCCGAGAGGGTCCACTGCACCTTGGCGCTGAAGTCGCCGGTCCAGAGGATCGCGAGCGACACCACGACGCCGGCCGCCCCGGTCAGGAAGGCCTGGAGGAGGACGCGCCGTTCGTGGGAGAGGACCGGATCGCGCACCCGGCGGCGCCTGGGCGGGCCGGACCTGCCGTTCACAACCCGTACCGCTGCAGCCTGCGGTAGAGGGCGCTCCGGCTCAGTCCGAGGGCGTCGGCGGCCTGGCTGACGTTCCCGTCGCAGCGCGCCAGGGTCTTGCGGATGAGGAAGGACTCCACCTCCTCGAGGCTCATCTCCTCGAGGCTCGGCTGGCCGTCGGCCGCGGGCCTGAGCGCCAGGTCGGACGAGCGGACCAGGGGCCCCGGGCTCATCAGGATGGAGCGCTCGAC
>DATNEZ010000267.1:0-5580 GCA_035606645.1 Binatia bacterium | reverse complement strand
GCGTCCATGATGAAAGGCGGCGCCTGATCGCCCCGGGCTTCCCTCGCTCATGAGCCTCACGCGCCGGGGGGGACCGTTACGCCCCGGCGCGGCGTGGGACTGCCTCGCGTTGTGCGCCTGCGCTCAAACCGGCCCAGCGGCGCCCCCGACATCACCGCCCAAGCCGGAGACGGGGCGGTTCCACTTCGTCGACGTCGTCGCCAGCGCGGGACTCACGCGCGTCACCTGGGCGGGGCGGCCGGGGAAGGACCACCTCCTCGATTCGGCCGGGACGGGGGCGGCGTTTCTCGACTACGACCGGGACGGACGCCTCGACGTCTACCTGGTCAACGGCTGGCGGCTGGAGGCGCCGGGCGGCCCGGCGCCTGCGAAAGCGCGGGTGATCGAGCGCGGCCGCCATGCGCTGTACCGCGGCATGCCGGACGGGACCTTCCGGGACGTCACCGACGCGGCCGGCGTCGCCGGCGAAGGGCTCTGGGGATCAGGCGTGGCCGTGGCCGACTACGACGCCGACGGCTGGCCCGATCTCCTGGTCCGGCCTCGGCCCGAACATCCTGTACCGCAACAAAGGAAACGGGACCTTCGAGAACGTCGCACCGCGCCTGGGGATCGAGGCGCCCGGCTGGAACACCGGCGCGGCGTTTCTCGACGCCGAAAGGGACGGCGATCTCGATCTCTACGTCGCGTCGTACATCGTCGTGACCATGGACGAGGTGCTCTCGGCCCGGCCGACGCTCGACTGGAAGGGGCTCGAGAAGGTCGCCTTCGGCCCGTTCGGCCTCACCGGGGCGCCGGATCATTACTTCAGGTCGGAAGGGGGCCGGCGGTTCGTGGACGCCACGGCCGAAGCGGGGCTCCTGGACAAGGGGCGCGCGTTCGGCTTCGCCGCGCGCGCCGCCGATTTCGACGACGACGGGGATCTCGACCTCTACGTCGCCAACGATTCCGATCCGAACTATCTCTACCGCAACGAAGGGGACGGGACGTTCAAGGAGGTCGGCGTCTGGTCGGGGTGCGCCCTCGACGCGAACGGCGCGGCGCAGGCCAGCATGGGGGTGGCGGTCGGGGACGCCACGGGGGACGGCGTGCTCGACCTCGTCACCACGAATTTCTCGGAGGACTTCTCGACCTTCTACCGCGGTCTGGGGGGCGGCTCCTTCGAGGACGCCAGCGAGGAGACCGGGGTCGGCCCGGCCACCTTCCTGCCGATGTCCTGGGGCACGGCGTTCGCCGATTTCGACAACGACGGCGACCTCGACCTGGTGGTCGCCAACGGGCACATCTACCCGCAGATCGATCGGCACCCGGAGGTCCTCGGGACGTTCCGCCAGAGAAACCTGCTACTCGAGAACCGCGCGGGGCGCTTCGTGGACGTGACGGCGCAGGCCGGCCCGGGGTTCCAGGAGCTCGAATCGAGCCGCGGCCTGGCGGTCGGCGACTACGACAACGACGGCGACGTCGACATCCTGATCACCCACCTCGACGCGCCGCCGTCCCTGCTGCGCAACGAAAGCCGGGGCGAGGGGTCCTGGCTTGAGGTGGCGTGCGAGGTCCCGGGAGGGACGGCGATCCCGATCGGCACGACCGTCACGGTGACGGCGGGCGGGCGGACGCAGCGGCGCGACATCGCGTCCGGCGATTCCTACCTGAGCAGCCACGACCCGCGGCCGCACTTCGGGCTCGGGGACGCGGCCGCGGCGCAGACGATCGACGTGCGCTGGCCGGACGGCAGCCACACCGTCCGCCACGACCAGGCGGCGCGGCGGCTCGTCACCATCCGCAAGGGATCCTGATCAGAGGTTCTTCACGGCCAGGACCTCGCGCGCCGGCGTCCGGTCCCCGGTGCAGGAGATCCGGCGCGGCGCGGCGAGGAATCTCAGGTCGAACCCGGCGTCCGAGTACAGCCGGACGATCCGCGGGGTGGCCTGGTTGGAGAGGACGACCGGCCCGGGGTGCGCCGCGAGCCACCCGGCGAGCCGCACCTGGTCCTCCCAGCGGAATCCCTCCCGCGAGTACGAGGTGAACTCGACGTCGTAGGGGGGATCGGCGTAGACGAAGTCTCCCGGCCCGATGTTCAGCGCCTCGAAATCGCCGCAGGTGAACTGCCAGCCGGCGAGGGTGGCGCGGTAGGACGAGAAGTCGCGCGCGTAGTTGATCGTGCGGTAGCTCCCGAACGGCACGTTGAACTCACCCTTCGAGTTGAACCGGCAGAGCCCGTTGTACCCCGTGCGGTTGAGGTAATAGAACAGCTCCGCGGCCTCCCGGGTCCCGCCCCGGCCGCCGGCGACCAATTCGTTGAAGCGGCGCCGGCCGGCGTAGAACGCGGCGCGGTCGTTGCGCGCCGCCAGCCTCGGGCGGAGCCCCTTCTGCAGCCAGCGGTAGAAGTTGATCGCGTGCGGATTGACGTCATTGAGCAGCGCCCGCGAGGGCCCGAGGCTGAGGGCAACCGCCAGCCCGCCGCACAAGGGCTCGACGAGACGCAGGTGCCGGTGCGGCTCCCAGAGCGTTCTCAAGTGCGGGACCAGCCAGCGCTTCCCCCCCGCCCACTTGAGGGGGGGCCGGGCCCCGGCCTCGGTGGGGCGGCCGAGAGCGGCCGGGTTCATGGCCTGTCGAGCGACTTCCCGCCGGGCTTCCCCGTCCTGGCATCGGTCGCGGCCGGGTCGGGAGGGCTCAGGAACGCGGCCACCGCCGGCTCCTCGCGCTTGCGGAGGGCGACGCAGTCGTTCACCTGGTCGGCGACCTTGGCCAGCTCGACGGAGGCGCCGTTGATGTCGTGATCGGGGGTGGTGAAGAAGGTCTTCGCCTCCTCGAGCGGGGCCGTCGAGCAGCCGGCGGCGAAATAGACCAGGTAGGCGACGTAGTTCGGGGGGACGCGCGAGGCGATCGTCTTGAAATTCGCCCGGACCCAGGACCACACGGCAGGGCGGTTCGCCGGCGTGGCGTAGAGAGCGCGAGGTATGGCCAGCAGCTCCTGCGGCCGCAGCGGGCCCGCGAGGGCGTACGCGAGAGCCGCATCGATCACCTCGGGCTTCTCGAACGATCCGATCGCCGCCAGGTAGCGGCCGCGGTCGGCCGGGACCTTGGCGGACTCGAAGCGTGCGCAATACTCCTTGAAGAGGGCCATGTCGCCGCCCTGCGCCGAGAGGCGCAGGGCGATCCCGGCGACGGCGGGATCGATCGAGGCCGGGTCCTTCGCATAGGCCGCGGCGAGCGCCGCCGCCTCGTCGAGGACCGCCTCGTCGCGCCCCTCCCTCCCCAGCCACTCGAGAAGCCGGGGACGCAGGGAGGTCACCGACGAGTCCTCACCCTCGGTGCGGGAGCGCCCGATGCGGGCGAGCGCGGGCGACAGCGTGGCGCGGACGTAGGCGACGAACGGTCCCTGCACCTCGGGAACGACGAACGCCTCCTTGACCTTGTCGAGCCCGTCGAGGACCCCCCCGACCACGCGCGGCTCGGGGTCGGTGGCGAAGCGCCCGAGCAGCTTCATGTAGTCGTCCCCCTTGAGCGCTCCGTTGTCGAGAAGCGCGGCCAGGTTGCCCAGGAAGCCGACGCGCTCGCGGGGGGTCAGCACCGTGCGGGCGTCGACCGACAGCGCCGACAGCATGGCGGGCGGCACCTGCCAGCGGTAGTAGCCGGTCTCCCCGCCGTTCGGATGAATCCAGGCGGGGCGCTTCTTCGCGCCCAGGGCCACGGTCGTCGACTCGTCCTTGAGGAGCAGCGTCTCGGTGCGGATCGTGCCGCTGTCGGGATAGCGCAGGGTGACCGGAATCTTCCACGTCGTGGGTTTGGTCGGTGCGACGCCGTAATTCAGGAAGCGCGATTGCGCCAGGCGCACGCGGCCGTCCGGCAGGATCTCGGCCTTCACCAGGGGCACGCCCGGCTGGTCGAGGAAGGTCCCCATCGCGGCGCCGATGTCCTTGCCGGACGCCTTCGACAGCGACGCCCACAGATCCGAGGCGGTCGCGTTCCCCCACTGGTGCGCCTTCAGGTACTCGACGACCCCCTTGCGGAAGGTCTCGGGGCCGAGCCAGCGCTCGAACATGGTGAGCACCGCCTGCCCCTTGTCGTAGGCGAGGGTGTCGGCCAGCTGGTCGAGGTTCTCCACCCCTTCGACCGGCTGCCGCATGGCGCGCGTCGAGAGGCGCGCGTCGGTCGTCATGGCGTCGTTCATCCCCGACACCTGCGCCAGCTCGGCCTTGAACTCGGGGAACGCCTGGTCGGAGACCTTGTCCCCCATCCACGAGGCGAACGACTCGTTCAGCCACAGGTCGTCCCACCATTTCATGGTGACCAGGTCGCCGAACCACATGTGCGCGACCTCGTGCGCCACGATCACGACCAGGGTGCGCTTCTGGTCGACGCTGGCGGCGCGCGGGTCGATCAGCAGGATGCGATCGGCGAAGGTGATGGCGCCGGCGTTCTCCATGGCGCCCGGCCAGAACTCCGGCACCGCCAGGACGTCGAGCTTGCCGTACGGATAGGGGATGCCGAAATACTTCTCGAGCGCCAGGGTGATGGGCGGCGTGACGCGCGCCGCCTCCTGCGCCAGGCCGGCGCTCCCCTTCACCGTGACGATGCGCCCCGGAAACTTCAGCCCCTGCATGGCGACGGTCTCGAGCGGGCCCGTGGCGATCGCCAGCAAATAGGTCGGCAGCGGAGGCGTCTTCTCGAACTCGACGACCCGGTTGTCCCCCTCCGTCGTCTCACGGACGATCGGTGTGTTGCCGATCGCGACGTCCCCCTTCGGGACGACCAGCGTCATCTGGAACGGAATCTTGAAGTCCGGCTCGTCCCAGCAGGGGAACGCCCCGCGCGCGTCGGTCGCCTCGAACTGGGTGAAGGAGTACCAGTTCCCCTCCACCTGGAGCCGGTAGAGCCCTGTCGCCTGCGTGTCGAAGGTGACGGAGAAGTCGATGTCCAGCGTGTAGTCGCCCGGGTCCAGGGGCCGCTCGGTGGTCACGACGACCCGCTGCTCCTCGGCGGCATGCTGCGCGGCGATGGCGCGCGCCCCGTCCGCCGCGTTTCCTGCCGCCGGCTTGCCCGCGGCCGCGCGCGCGAGAACCAGCCGCTCGATGGTGATCCCCCGGGCGTGAAAGTCGAACGAGGAGGTCGCCTCGCGCGCGGTCAGGTCGACGTGCACCGAGCCGGTGTAGATCGGCTTGGAGGGATCGAGCGCCAGCCGGACCGACTCGAACGTCGGCACGACCTTGCGCTCGAGCCGCGCTCCGGCCGCCGCCGGCGACAGCGCGGCGAGGAGCGAGAGGGCGACGGCCAGGACATATGGCCGGAGTCGAGGGGTCTGTCTGGGTGATGTGAGTTGGCTCATGGTCACTCCGGAAGACTCGGCCTCTCGGCAGGGGAGGCGAAGTGTCACGTTACCCCGCCCGAGGCGGTCGGTCAAGTGGACCGTGGTGGCGGGCAAGGGAAGGTGTAGCATGGTCGGCAACGCGGTGACCCCATGCGCGCGCACCGAACCTGCATCGCCCTGCTGACCGCATCCATCCTGGCCGCCGTGGTCGCAGCTCCCGGCCTTCCACGGGCCTCTCCCGGGGACCGTGAAGAGCCGGCTCCGGCCCCTCG
>DATNEZ010000241.1:0-3609 GCA_035606645.1 Binatia bacterium | reverse complement strand
GATCAGGATGCCCTTCTGCGAGTCGCGATCGGTCACCACCGTGGCGTGGATCTTCACCAGGCCCTTCACGTCCTTCTCCACCAGCTCCACCATCACGGCCGAGGCATGGGGCACCTCCTGCCGGGTCTGGATGAACACCTGCTCGCGGATCAGCTCACCGATCGCCTGGCGCTGCGGCAGGTCGGTCAGCATGTCCTCGGGGAAATGCGGCGGCCCCGGCGGCATGCGCGCCGCGACGAGCGCCTCCAGCCGATCGCAGTTCTCGCCCGTCTGGGCCGAGACGGGGACGATCTCCTCGAACAGGCCGGCGCGGCCTGCCTCCTCCATCTGCGGCAGGAGATCCTCCTTCCGGATCAGATCGATCTTGTTGAGGACCAGGAGGCAGCGCGAGCGCGCCTGCTTCAGGAGCTCGAAGGCGAACCGATCGCCCGGCCCGAGCCCCTCGGAGGCGTCGACCAGCACCGCGACCAGATCCACCTCCCGGAGGACGCGTGTGGACAGCCGGACCATCTCCTCGTTCATGCGATAGCGCGGCTTGTGGATGCCGGGCGTGTCGATGAACACAACCTGAAGCCCGGGCCGGTGCAGGATGCCGCGAATGGGAAAGCGGGTGGTCTGCGGCACCTCCGAGACGATCGACACCTTCGTCCCCACGATGCGGTTCAGCAGGGTCGACTTCCCCACGTTCGCCCGCCCGGCCAGGGCCACGAAGCCGCAGCGGAATTCCTCCGGATCGACGACCGCGCCAGCCGGCGCGGGAATTTCGTGACTCTCGCTCATCGGGATCGGTCCTCCGGGCGCTTCGCGCGCCCCCGTTCCGTCGCGGCCCGCGGCGCGCCCCAGGGGACGCGGCGCCGCGCCAGGCGGACCCGCGCGGCGCGGCTCAGGAGCCCCTCCTCCAGGCGCCGCATCGTGCCGTCGTCCGTTTCGTGATCGTAGCCGAGAAGATGCAGAAACCCATGGGTCAAAAGCAGCGCGACCTCGTCCCGCAGCGGCCAGCGGGCGCGCCGGGCCTGACGGGCGGCCTGCGGGAGCGAGATGGCGATGTCTCCGAGATGGGGCCGCCCGGGCTCCAGGTCCTTCCCGGCGGGAAACGACAGGACGTCGGTGGTCCGGTCCCGGTCGAGCCACGCCCGGTTCAGCCGGCGCACCTCGCGGTCCGAGGCGAGCAGGAGGGTGACGCCGGAATCGCGGCGGCCGGTCTCGGCCAGGAGCCGCTTGAGAAGGGTCGAGCAGCGGCGCGCCAGCCGCCCGCCCGCCGGGTGCGACACCACGATCTCTACCGTCCCCATCGCTTGATCGTCGGCGGAGGCTCGTCGTGCGTCCGGCTCCCGTGGAACGAGCGCTCCGGAGTCCTTTCGAAGTCGAAGCCCGGATAGTCGATGCGGTGGTGGTAGATGCTGCTCAGCGTGCGCAGGAACGCCGCCTCGGCCCTCTCGAGATCGGAAAACGTCAGGTCCGACTCGTCGAGCTGATCGTCGAGGACGACGTCCGAGACGATTTTCCGGATCAACCCCTTGAACCGCGCCGGCGAGGGGTCCTCGAGCGTCCGCGCCGCCGCCTCGATCGAATCGGAGAGCATGAAGATCGCCGCCTCCTTCGTCTGCGGCTTCGGTCCGGGATAGCGGTAGTCCGCCTCCTGCACCAGGCCGGTCTCCTCGCTTTCCGATTGCAGCGCCTTCTGGTAGAAGTAGTTGATCTTCCGCGTGCCGTGGTGCTGGGGGATGATGTCCAGGACGGGCTGCGGCAGGCCGTAGCTCCTGGCCAGCTCGTATCCCTCCTTGACGTGGCTGGCGATCACCAGGGCGCTCATGTGCGGGCTCAGGCGATCGTGCCGGTTGTCCCCCTCCCTCTGGTTCTCGATGAAGTAGCTGGGCTTCAGCATCTTCCCCACGTCGTGGTAGTACGCCGCGACCCGGCAGAACAGGGCGTTCGCGCCGATGGCCTCCGCGGCCGCCTCGGCGAGCGTGCCTACGATCACGCTGTGGTTGTAAGAGCCCGGGGCCTCCACCGCGAGGCGCCGGAGCAGCGGGTTGTTGAGGTTCGAGAGCTCCAGGAGGCGCACGTCGGTCAGGATGTTGAACAGCGACTCGAGGAGAGGCAGGAGAAACGACACCAGGACGGCCACGAGGACCCCGCCCCACAGGCCGCAGGCCATCTGGAAGGCCAGGTGGGACACCGGCGCCGACGGCGTCCCGGGCAGGGCCTGGAGCGCGAGGACGGCAGCCGCATTCACCGCCCCGAGCATCAGCCCGGCCTTGATCGGCGCGGTGCGACGGCGATACCCGCTGATGCAGTGCACGGCGGCCAGGTTGCTCAGCAGGCCGTAGAGGGCGAGCGATCCGTCCCAGCGCGTCATCATGGCGAACAGCGGCAGGTGGAACAGGCTGTAGGCGAACCCCACCCGGCTGCCCGCGAGGAGCGTGATCAGCATGGCCCCCGCGGCCAGAGGCGTCATGTAGCGGTACAGCGCGGGGTTCGAGTACGGCTCCCGGCTGAGGGTCACGACCACGTGATCGAACAGCCACAGGAAGCCGCGGTCGACCAGGAGCGCGAAGACGGTGACCAGGACGAGGAGCGCGAAGAGATTCCGCTCCCGGCGGTGCGTCGCCCCGAGCGCCGCGATGTAGCGATGCATGAACCAGAGGACGAGCGCCACCAGCAGGACGCTGCCGACGAGGGCCCGGCTGCCCGCCATCGCCCTGCCCGCGCGGCTGTAGCCGGCCACCGTCCGGGCGGCTGCCTCCCCCACGATCTCGCCCCGGCGGAGGAGGACCTTCCCTTTCGGGATCCGCACCACCAGGGGCTCGATCCGCTCGGCCGCCTCGAGCCTGCGCGCCTCGGTGAGCGCGCCGTTGAAGACCATGTTCGGAGCGACCAGGTCCTGCAGGAAGCCGCCGAAGTCGTGCAGGTCCCGGGCCGTGGCCCCCGCGGCGCGCAGCGCCTCCAGGGCCATCTGGCGCGCTTCGTCCAGGGAGAGCGCCCCCGCGGGCGCGTCCTCGTCCCATTCGCTCGGGGAGCGCGGGTCGCGCAGGACCACCCGCCCCGCCGCCGGGAGCAGGGCGCGGCTTCCGACGATGCGCCGCGCGTACACCTGGCGCAGCGCCTGGTCGATCCGCGCGTTCATCTCCGGATCGAGTCCGGCATCCGCCAGGTGCTCGCGTGCGGCCGCGAGGGCGCGGCTGTCGAGATCGTAGACCGGGCTGACCGCGTCCCGCGCCGCCTCCCGGACCTCCTGCGTAGTCAGGTCGTCCGTGAACTCGCGCGCCTCGTGAGCGAGGATGTCGACGGCGGCGACCGACCCGGGGAGCGGCACGGCCGCCTCGGGGACGAACCGCGGACCGAGAGCGAGCGGGATCACGAGGGCCAGGAAGAGCACCGCCCACGGAAGCCGCGCGCCCAGGAGGCGCTCGGTCGAGTCGTGCGCCCGGGCGCGCAGGGAGGCGAGGAGCCCCGGGCGGTGTGACGGCGGGTCGTCCCGGCGATCGGGGGGGGATTCTGTCATGACCTGCACAGTCCCGCTTGGCGGGATCCGCGGCCAGCCGTGCGCCGCGGCGCGCGGCGGCCTGGCTCGCGGGGCGCTCGGCGGATGGCTCCGCCTCGGGACGG
>DATNEZ010000238.1:0-16611 GCA_035606645.1 Binatia bacterium | reverse complement strand
AGCCTCTACAGCAAGCTCAAGAAGTACGACATCGGACGCAACCCGATGAACTGACCGGCCCGCCGGTGCCGGGGTGATCGCATGAAGAACCTGAACCGGGGCACACGGATCTACATCCTTTCGACCTACGCGGCGGCGCTGGTCATCCTGCTCCACGTCCTCCACTCCGGCAGCCTGACGTTCAACACCGAGTTCCTGATGCTGGCCCTGATCGGGGCCATCATGGCGCCGCACACCGTGCACCTCGGAATGCGCGTCGAGATGTCGATCTCCCACCCGTTCATCCTGGCGACGATGATCCAGCTGGGCACGGCCAATTCCGTGCTCATCTCCATCCTCTGCATCAGCAGCCTGTGCTTCATACGCGCCCCGCGCATGGAGTTCTACCGGGCCCTGTTCAACATCAGCTCGTTCGTGATCACCGCGTTCGCCACCTGCACCACGTACATTTTCGTCGGGGGACGGAGCGAAGGCTCCATCGGGGGCTACCCGCTGGTCGCCCTCATGGTGGCGACCCTGGTCTTCTACCTCGTGAACACCTACAGCATCTCGGGCGTGGTGGCGCTCAGCGGCCGTCTCAACCTGTTCAAGGTCTGGCACGAGAACTTCCTCTGGTCGGCGCCGTCCTTTTTCGCCGGCGGGTCGCTGGCCCTGGCGATGTCGTATTTCCTCGACAGGTTCGGCATCTACTCGTTCGTCCTGTCGCTCCCGTTCTGCGTCCTGATCTACTACTCGTACAAGCTGTACCTGGACAAGCTGGAGGAGAAGAAGGAGCACCTCGAGGACATCGAGCGCATGAACGCCGACCTGGAGCGCAAGGTCAAGGAGCGCACCCAGGAGCTGGAGGTGGTCAACCAGAAGCTGCAGGAATCGAACCTGGAGCTGCAGCGCGCCAACTCCCTGAAGAGCGAGTTCCTCGCCAACATGTCCCACGAGCTGCGCACGCCGCTCAACGCCGTCATCGGGTTCTCCGAGCTGCTGCTCGACGCGACCGCCGGGGTGCTCACCGGCGAGCAGAAGGACTACGTCGCCGACATCCTGAGCAGCGGGCGGCACCTGCTGGAGCTGATCAACGAGATCCTGGACCTCTCGAAGATCGAGGCGGGCAAGATGAAGCTGAGCGTCGAGGATTTCGAGATCGAGCCGGTGATCGAGGAGGCCATGGCGCTCCTGCGCGTCGAAGCGGGGCGCAAGCACATCGAGCTCGTCTCGGAGGTGGAGGAGGCGTCGATCGAGGCGCGGGCGGATCGCGGCAAGGTGAGGCAGGTGCTCAACAACCTGCTGAGCAACGCGGTGAAGTTCACGCCTCCCGGGGGGCGCGTGACGCTGCGGGCCAGCCGCCGGGAGGACCGGGTGACGGTTTCGGTCATCGACACGGGGATCGGCATCAAGGAGGAGGACTAGGATCGCATCTTCCAGGCCTTCACGCAGGTGGACGGCTCGTATGCCCGCCGCTACCAGGGGACCGGCCTCGGGCTCACCCTGGTCAAGAAGTTCGTGGAGATGCAGGGCGGGCGCGTCACGCTCACGAGCCGGTTCGGCGAAGGGAGCGACTTCTCCTTCACCCTTCCCGGGGCCCTCACCCAGGCTCCGACCCTCGATCCGGTCCCGGCCGGCGGAGAGCAGGGCGCCGTCAATCCCGTGACACCGGCCGCGGGGTCCAGGGGGGACCTGATCCTCGTGGTCGAGGACAACCCCATGAACCTGAAGCTGGTCCGGGACATCCTGAAGCAGAGCGGGTACCGGGTGGCCGAATCGACCACGGGCGAGGAGGCCCTCGATGCCTTGAAGTTCATCCGGCCGGACCTCATATTGATGGACATTCAGCTCCCGGGGATGGACGGGCTCCGGGCGGCGCGTCTCCTGAAGGACAATCCGGAGACCTGCAACATTCCCGTCATCGCCCTGACCGCCCACGTCATGAAGGGGGACGAGGTCAGGGCCAAGGAGGCCGGTTGCGCGGGTTACATCCCGAAGCCGATCCAGCCGGGGGAGCTGACCAGGCAGATCGCGACCTTCCTGAACCGCGGCCCCGGGGTCTCCTCCAATTGAGCGCCTCCTGCCAGGCGTGCCCGAGGCGGGTGTCATGAGCGACCCGCAGGATGCTGCCGGCGCTACCGTCCTGGTGGTCGACGACGACCAGCGCAACGTGCGCCTGATCGAGTCGATCCTCAAGGGGAGCGGGTACCGCGTGCTCAAGGCCTACAACGGCGAGGAGGCGCTCCAAGTTGTTGAGGCCGAGCACCCCGACCTCCTCGTGCTGGACGTGATGATGCCCCGGGTGAGCGGCTTCGAGCTGTGCCAGCAGCTGAAGGGGAGGTACGAGACGCGTCTCCTCCCGGTGATCATGGTCACCGCGCTGAACGCCCTCGAGGACAAGGTCCAGGCGCTCGAGTACGGCGCCGACGATTTCCTGACCAAGCCGATCAACAAGCTGGAGCTCCTCGCCAAGGTGCGGTCCGTCCTCAGGGTCAAGGCGCTGCAGGACGAGGTCGAGGCGGCGAACCACCAGCTGGTGCGCATGCAGGGGTTCAAGGAGTCGATGATGCAGATGGTGGTGCACGACCTCAAGAACCCCCTGGCCAGCATCATGGGGAACATCCAGCTCATCCAGATGCAGAGCCTCGAGACCATGACCCCGACCCGGCTGGCGGAGCTCCTGCAGCGCACGCAGGAGAGCGCCAGGCAGCTGATGCGGATGATCCTGAACATCCTGCAGATCGGCAAGCTGGAGGAGCAGAAGATGCCCCTGCGGCTGGAGCCGGTCGTCCTGCACGCGCTGGTGCAGGAGAACGCGGACGAGATGATGGGGCTCAGCGCGCGCGACGGGATCCGCCTGGAGAACCGGGTCCGAACCGATCTCCCGGCTCCCTGCGCCGATCGCGAGCTGGTGAGCCGCGTGATCGCCAACCTGTTGAGCAACGCGTTCAAGCACACGCCGAGCGGGGGGCGGGTCGTGGTGGACGCCAGGACCGAGGGGGACCAGATCACCCTGACGATCAGCGACACGGGCGAGGGAATCCCGGAGGAGCTGCAGCCCCGCATCTTCGATAAGTGGGTGGGGGACTCCGAATCGAGCAAGCGGCTGCTGAACGACTCGGGGCTGGGGCTCACCTTCTGCCGCCTCGCGGTCGAGTGCCATGGCGGCCGCATCTGGCTGAAGAGCAAGGCCAGGGAGGGGACCACGGTCTTCGTGTCGCTGCCCATCGCGGGGCCCCAGACCGGCTCGGCCCCTGCCGCCTCCGGAGCCTCGGCCGCATGAGCGGCGAGGGAGCCACCCTGCCGGCCGGAGATGCCGCGGTCGCCCCGGAGAGGGGCGCGCACGGGTTCTTCGCGCCCCCCGCGCTCGCCGAGCTCATCCGCGACCTGTACATGGACGAGAGGACGGGGGTCCTCGTGCTCGGACGCAGCGGCGTCGAGAAGAGGATCCTGCTCGACCGGGGGATGATCCTGACCGCCTCGTCGTCCCTGGCGGACGAGAAGCTGTCGGCCCTCCTCGTCGAGAGGGGCATCATGCGGATCGAGGAGGCGGAGACCCTGAAGGGGCTCGACGACGCCCAGGTGGCGGAGGTCGCCGCGCGCCGCGGGCTGGTGACTCCCGAGACCCTGCTGGCCGCCAACCGCGACCTGGCGCAGCGCATCCTCACCGCCGTGTTCCGCTGGGAGGAGATCGAGTACCGCTTCGAGGAAGGCCCTGTGACCGCCGGCCTGCTTCAGACGGACGTGGTCGCCAGCTTCGAGATGATCATCCGCGCCCTGCGATCCATGGTCGCGTTCGATCCCATCCGCGAGGCGCTCCTGCGCCAGGACCGGGCGCTCCGGCTCTCCGACCAGGTGTACCTGCCGATCGACCGCCTGACGCTGACTCCGATCGAGGGGTTCCTCCTGTCGCGCGTCGACGGGCAGACCAAGGTGCGGGATGTCCTGGCGCAGGTGCCCCCCGGCCAGGAGGAACACGCGGCGCGATTCCTCTTCGGGCTCCTGATCCTCGGCATGATCAACTTCGTTCCGGCCATCTCGGCGGGTCCCCTCAGCTGCGGCGACCTGGTGCGCGGCGAGGAGGAGAAGAAACGTCGCGAGGAGCAGGAGCTGGCCGAGGTTCGCGAATTCTACCGTCTCGTGCGCGAAGGATCGCCACTCACCATCCTGGGCATCGACGAGACGGCCAGCGCGGAGCGGATCAAGTCGGCCTACACCGATCGCAAGGAACGGTACCACCCGTCGCGCTTCATGAAGAAGGTGCAGCACGACTTGAAGGAGGAGCTGCAGATCATCGAGGCGCGGCTCCTGGAATCGTTCCTCGCGGTGCGCGAGCAGAAGCTCGGCGCGGCGAAGGCGGCGGGCACGAGCACCGAGCGGGTGGTCAACCTCGACCTCGATTCCCTGTCCATGCGCAAGGAGATGACCAAGACCGAGAAGCAGTCGCTCGAGGAGGAGAAGGCCCGGAGGGCGGATCAGTTCTTCGCCAAGGCGCGGGATTACTTCAAGATGGGGGACTTCTTCAACTGCATACGCTACTGCGAGTTCGCCACCTCCTACAGCGACAAGAACGCCCAGGTCTTCGGCCTCCTCGGCCAGTCGCTGCAGAGGAACCCCGACTACCGCTGGCAGAAACGGGCCGAGACCGCCCTGATGCGCGCCGTCGAGCTCGAGCCCTTCAATCCGGCCCATCTCGTTGCCCTGGGGCACTTCTACCGGTCCCACGGCCTCTACGCCAAGGCCAAGAAAGAGTTCGAGAAGACGCTCGAGCTCATGCCCTCCCACCAGGAAGCCAAGACCTGCCTCAAAGAGCTGGAACGAGAGAAGCACTAGGCTCTGCGTACGGGCTATTGGTCCGAAACCCCCGTCTGCTGCCACGTTGACACCCGGCCCCCCCGTGCTATAATGCGCCGTTCCTCTGGAACGAAGCGTCATGTTCATAGAAACAAAGGAGATAGGGCCCGAGGGGCTGAGCGTCAGCCGCTCGATGGACGGTTTTCGTCTACCACTCAGCGGCGACGAATCGATCTGGATCGACACGGTGCACCTGAACGGCGAGTTGCTGAGGGTCGAGGAGGGCATTTCGTTCTCGGGCCGAATCGAGACGCGGGCGACGCTGCCCTGCAGCCGGTGCCTCGAGGAGCACGCCCAGCCGCTGGACCTGCCGTTCGACCTGGTCTATACGAACGCCCCGGAGACGGCGCAGGGGGACCGGCAGCGCCTCGACGACGACCTGGCGACGCGGGTCCACATGGACGGCACCCGGATCGATGTCAGGGCCCTTCTCGCGGAGCAGGTGTACCTGGGCCTGCCGCTGAAGCCGCTGTGCCGTCCCGACTGCCATGGCCTGTGCCCGAAGTGCGGCACCAACCTGAACGCGGGGGCCTGTACCTGCGCGGAGGAGAGGACAGAGGATCCTCGCCTCCGGATCCTCAAGAGCCTCCTCTAGCGTCACTTTAAGGACCAGACGATGCCGAATCCCAAACGACGTCATTCGCGCGCGCGCCGCGACAAGCGGCGTGCCCACGACGCTCTGACCCGTCCCATCCTTTCGGAGTGCCCGAATTGCCACGAGGCGAAGCTGCCTCACCGGGTCTGTCCGCATTGCGGCCACTACAAGGGGAGGGAAGTCATCGAGGTCGGCGAGGCCTGAGGCGACGGGCAGCCGCCCGTCCCGGCCTCGACGGCCCGTACGACGACCGGCGTTCCGCGCCGCACTCTGCGCGGGATTGGACGCGCTGAGGCATGCGCATCCGGGAAGGGCCCTCGATTGGAGATTCGAATCGCCATCGACGCGATGGGAGGGGACTTCGCTCCCGCCCACCCGGTCGCCGGCGCGGTCCTGGCGGCCCGCGAATACGGCGCGCACCTCATCCTGGTGGGGCGGCGCGAGGCCATCGAGCCCGAGCTCGCCAAGCACCGCGCCACCGGCCTCCCCATCGAGATCGTCCACGCCAGCGAGGCGGTGGCCATGGACGAATCCCCGGTGACGGCGTTTCGCCGCAAGAAGGACTCGTCGATCCGCGTCGCGGCCACGCTGGTGCGCGACGGCCGGGCCGCGGGCGTGATCAGCGCGGGCAACACCGGCGCCGTCATGACCACGGTCAAGATGATCTGCGGCGTGCTGGAGGGGGTCGAGAGGCCGGCGTTGTGCGCCGTGGTGCCGAACCTGAAGGGGCCGTCGGTCTGGCTGGACGTCGGGGCGAACATCGAGTGCCGTCCCGAGCACCTGGTCCAGTTCGCCATCATGGGGCACCTGTATTCCCGCGAAGTGCTCGGCGTCCAGAACCCCCGGGTCGGGTTGATGAGCATCGGGGAGGAGGACAGCAAGGGGAACGAGGTCACCCGCGAGGCGTTCCGGGTCCTGAAGGAGACGCCCCTGAACTTCATCGGCAACGTCGAGGGTCGGGACATTTTCAACGGCAAGTCCGACGTCATCGTCTGTGACGGGTTCATCGGCAACGTGTCGCTCAAGGCGGTCGAGAGCGCCGCGGAGGCGATCCTGCATTTCATGAAGGAGGAGATCTCGAAATCCTTCCTGGCCAAGATGGGCTACGTGCTGGCGCGCCCCGCGTTCCGCAACTTCCGCAAGAAAATCGACTACGCCGAGTACGGAGGCGTGCCGCTCCTCGGCGTGCGCGGGGCGGCGATCATCTGCCACGGCGGCTCCTCGGTGCGCGCCCTCAAGAACGCCGTGCGCGTGACCCTCGATTTCGTGCGCAATCGGGTGAACGATCGGATTCACGAGGAGATCGCCCGGCTCGCGGCGGCCCGCGAGCCCCGTTCGCCGGTCCCGGCCGGCACCCGCGCCGTCGCGGAGGGAACCGAAGATGCCCGGTGAAAAGCGCGCCGTCATCCGGGGGACCGGATCGTCGCTGCCCGAAAAAATCCTGACCAACCTCGACCTCGAGAAGATGGTCGACACGTCGGACGACTGGATCACGTCGCGGACGGGCATCCGCGAGCGTCGCGTGGCGCAGGAGCACGAATACATGTCCCAGTTCGCCACGCGGGCGGCCGAGAAGGCGCTGGAATCGGCCGGCATCCCCGCGTCCGACGTGGACCTGATTATCTGCGCCACGGTCACGCCGGACATGCCGATCCCGGCGACGGCCTGCATCGTGCAGCACAACCTCGGCGCCACGGGGGCGGCCGCGTTCGATCTGGCCGCCGGCTGCTCGGGTTTCATCTACGCGCTGGCGGTGGCGAAGCGCATGGTCGCCTCGGGGGATTACCGGGCCGTCCTCGTGATCGGGGCCGAGCTTCTCTCCAAATTCACCGATTTCCGCGATCGCACCACCTGCGTCCTGTTCGGCGACGGCGCCGGGGCGGTCCTGCTGACGCCCGGGGAGGCCCCCTACGGCGTGCTCGCCTCGGAGATGCACGCGGACGGCAGCATGGCCGATTTCATCTACGTTCCGGCGGGAGGCACGCGGGAGCCGGCCTCGGAGCGCACGGTGGCCGAACGTCGGCATTTCATCCGGATGAAGGGGAACGAGACCTTCAAGATGGCCGTGCGGTCGATGGAGGAGACCTCGCGCGCCGTCCTGCAGAAGTCGGGCCTGACCACCGCCGACGTGAACCTGTTTCTACCGCACCAGGCCAATCGTCGGATCATCGACGCCGTCGGCACACGGCTCGGCCTGCGCGAGGATCAGGTCTACGTCAACATCGAGCGGGTCGGCAACACCTCGGCCGCGTCGATCCCGGTGGCCCTCGACGAAGCGGTGCGCCGTGGCCTGGTGAAGCAGGGAGACAATCTTCTGTTCGCGGCCTTCGGCACGGGCCTGACCTGGGGCGCGGCGGTCTGCAAGTGGGGCTTTTGAAGCCGCCCCGCGTCGGTCTGATCTTTCCCGGGCAGGGTTCGCAGGCCGTCGGGATGGGGCGGGCGCTCTCGGATGCCGATCCGGTGGCGCGCTCGGTCTTCGATCGCGCCGATCGCGCCGCCGGCTTCGACCTCCGCCGCGCCTGCTTCGAAGGGCCGGAGGAGACGCTGCGCCTGACGGCGGTGACGCAGCCCGCCATCCTGGCGACGAGCATCGCCTGCTTCGAGGCCCTCGCGGCGCAGGCGCCTCCGGCCTGGCGCGGGGAGATCGCCTGCGCCGCCGGGCATTCGCTCGGGGAGTATTCGGCGCTGGTGGCGGCGGGCGCCCTGGACCTCGAGGACGCGGTCCGCACGGTGCGGCGGCGCGGCGAATACATGCAGGACGCCGTCCCGGTGGGACAGGGGGCGATGGCGGCGGTCCTCGGGATGGCGCTTCCGGACGTCGAGGCGCTCTGCCGGGAGGCCGCGGGGGGTGACGTCCTGTCCCCCGCTAACCTGAACGCACCGGACCAGACCGTCGTGGCGGGGACCGCCGCGGCGGTGGGCCGGCTGGCGGGTCTCGCCAGGGAGCGGGGGGCGAAGCGGACCGTGATCCTGCCGGTGAGCGCCCCCTTCCACTGCGCGCTCATGGCGCCGGCGCAGGCCAGGCTGGCGAAGGATCTCGAGACGCTGCCGATGCGGGACGCCCGGTTCCCGGTCATCCTGAACGTCACCGGCCGGCCGGAGACGCGCGCGGAGGCACTGCGGCGCGCCCTGGTGGAGCAGGTCACGCGCCCCGTGCGCTGGGTGGAGAGCGTGATCCACATGAAGGAGCTGGGGGTCGAATGGCTGGCGGAGCTCGGTCCGGGGCGGGTCCTCTCGGGCCTGGCGAAACGGATCGTGCCGGGGCTCCCCCTGGTGAACGTGGAGGATCCGGCCTCGCTCGCGAACGCGCGCCAGGCGCTCGGCTGGGGGGGCGGGACATGAGCACCGGGGACCTGTCGGGACGCGTCAGCCTGGTGACCGGAGCGTCGCGCGGCATCGGGCGCGCCATCGCCCTCGGCCTGGCGGACCGCGGATCGGACATGCTGCTCGCGGCGCGCCGGGTGGAGGACCTGGAGGCGGTCGCCCGCGAGTGCGAAGGACGGGGCGTGCGGGCCCGGGCGCTGCCGATCGATCTGGCGGACGCCGCGTCGATCGCCGCGGGGACGGAACGGGCCCTGAAGGAGTACGGCCGGCTCGATCACCTGGTGAACAACGCCGGCGTGACGGGGGACGGGCTCCTGATGCGCATGAAGCGCGAGGAATGGGACCGCGTCCTGACCGTCAACCTGACGGGAGCCTTCGAGATGACGCGGGCGGTGCTGCCGACGATGGTCCGGGCGCGCTACGGGAGGATCGTCAACATCAGCTCGGTGGTGGCGTTGATGGGGAACCCGGGACAGGCGAACTACTGCGCGGCCAAGGCCGGGCTCGTGGGGTTCACCAAGTCCCTGGCCCGCGAGGTGGCCTCGCGCTCGATCACGGTCAACGCCGTGGCCCCCGGGTTCATCGATACCGAGATGACCCGTGCGCTCCCGCAGGAAGCGCGGGATAGAATGTCCGGCCTCATCCCCCTCGGGCGGCTGGGAACCCCGGAGGACGTGGCGGCCGGTGTGGCGTTCCTCGTCGGCCCGGGGGCCGCGTACGTGACGGGTGAGGTCCTGAACATCAGCGGCGGTCTTTACATGTGAAGGGACGATAACAATAATCAGCCGGGATAGGGACCCGGGGAGGACAGCAGAATGGCGCAGAGCATCGATGACAAGGTGAAGGCCATCATTGTCGAGCAGCTGGGAGTCGATCCGGAGGAGGTCACCGCAGAGGCCTCCTTCGTCAACGACCTGGGCGCGGATTCCCTCGACACGGTCGAGCTCGTGATGGCCCTGGAGGAATCCTTCAAGATCGAGATCAGCGACGAGGACGCCGAGAAGATCCACACCGTCGGCGACGCCGTCAAGTACATCCAGACGCACGCCTGATCGCGGACGGCGGGGACGGAGCGGGCATGGAACGTCGCGTCGTCATCTCCGGGGTCGGCATGGTCTCGCCGCTCGGGATCGGCAACCAGGCCAACTGGGACGGGCTGATCCAGGGGCGCTCCGGGGTCGGACCGATCACCCGGTTCGACGCCTCCGACTATCCCTGCCGAATCGCCGGCGAGGTGAAGGGGTTCAATCCGGAGGACTGGGTCCCGAAGAAAGACGTCAAGAAGATGGACCTGTTCATCCACTACGCCATGGCCGCTTCCGAAATCGCCATGAAGGACGCGGCGTTCCAGGTGGCGCCGGCCGAGGCGGACCGGGTGGGGGTGTTCATCGGCTCCGGGATCGGCGGGCTCCCGTCGATCGAGCGACAGCACGCCATCCTGCTCCGCGAAGGGCCGAGGCGCGTCTCCCCCTTCTTCATCGTCGGCCTCATCGTCAACATGGCCTCGGGGCAGGTCTCCATCCGATACGGCGCGAAGGGCCCGAACCAGGCGGCCTGCACGGCATGCGCCACGGGCACGCACGCCATCGGCGACGCCTTCGAGATCATCAAGCGCGGCGATGCCGACGTGATGATCGCCGGCGGCTGCGAGGGCGTGATCGCGCCCCTGTGCATGGGGGGATTCTCCGCCATGCGGGCCCTGTCCACCCGGAACGACAATCCGCAGGCCGCCTCGCGCCCCTTCGATCGGGATCGGGACGGCTTCGTGATCAGCGAGGGGGCGGGGGTCGTCATCCTCGAGGAGCTGGGACACGCGGTGCGCCGGAACGCGAAGGTGTACGCCGAGGTGGCGGGGTACGGCACTTCGGGGGACGCGTACCACGTCTCGGCCCCCGCGGAGGACGGCGAGGGCCCGGTGCGGGTCATGCGGCGCGCCATCCAGGACGCCGGGATCGACCCTTCCGCCATCGATTACGTCAACGCGCACGGCACCTCGACGCCGCAGGGGGACGCGGTGGAGACACGGGCCATCCGGACCGTGTTCGGCGACCGCGCCAAGAGCGTCGCGGTGAGCAGCACCAAGTCGATGACCGGCCACCTGCTGGGCGGCGCCGGCGGACTCGAGACGGCGATCCTGGCCCTGGTGGTGGAGCGGGACCTCGTCCCCCCCACGATCAACTACACCACCCCCGACCCGGAATGCGACCTGGACTACGTCCCCAACGAGGCACGCCGGATGACGGTGCGCTACGGGCTCAACAATTCGTTCGGGTTCGGCGGCACGAACGCCGCCCTGGTCCTGAAGAAGTTCGAGAGCTAGGAGCCCGCGGGAGCGGGTCCCTCCTGACCGGACGCCCTTCTACACCTCGTCGAAGATCGAGTCGTTCAGGCAGCTGAGCTTCGCCTCGTACGACTCCGGGTACACGAACCACGTGGCGGCCGCGACGCTGCTGATCAGCGCGTTCCCGTCCTGCGGCGTGAAGCAGAACCCGACCACCTCGGTCCCCTTGTGGACGGTGAGCGTCGGCACCACGAGAACACCCTGGTTGAGGATGCGCCCGTAGTGGCCGTAGTCCCTGCCGAAGGAGAACACCGAGTTCGCCGACTGCTTGTAGGTCAGCGCCATGCGATCGTCCTGCTTCAGCCTCTCCAGGATGGTCTCGACGGACGTCGCCTTCCGCAGCCGGATGTTGAAGTGGATCGCGTGCATGTACTGGCTGTTCACCTTGAGGGCGGAGGAGAACAGGTTCAGGTCGTGGCCGAGCGTGTTGAACAGGTGCCAGGCGTCCCGGGCGTGGTGCGTCCCGAACCGCTCGTCCTTGTGGCGGTTGACCTGGGGAGACGGCACGAACCCGCTGTCCTGGCTGATGTCGTTCGCCCGCCGGAGGCAGGTGAAGCGTCCCTCCAGGAAGTTCGCGGGACCCCCCTCGCGCAGTCCGATCAGGTCGATGAGGACCGACAGATTGTGGGTGTTGCAGGACACGACGTGGATGAACTGGTCGACACCGTGCTTGAGCGTGCGGTCGTTGATGCCGCGGGCGTACATCTTCCCGAAGCCGAACTCCGACCCCTGCGCGATGAACCCCAGCGTGTTGTCGGCGTACTTCTCGTAGATCTCCTTCTTGTTCTGCAGTCCGACGTCCGACGGCGTGCAGTCGATCACCACCGTCGCCTGCCTGAGGGCCTCGTGGTGCTCGTAGGACGGCTCGATGCCGATGTCCCTGAAGCCCCGTCGCGCCGAATCGTCGCAGGCCAGGCGCGCCCCCCGCTTCATCAGGTTCACGACCTTGGATCGATCGGTGAGCAGGGGAGTGCGCTTGTGGAAGGTGACTTCATCGAAGCCCAGGAGCTCCTTGCGATCGGAGAAGAGCCCGATCAGGGGCTCGCCGATGGTTCCTGTGCCGATGATGTGGACGACCTTTTTCGAAGCCATTTCGATCTCCCGTCGAGGCTGAAAGATACCATCCCATCGTGCCCCGGTCAATGCGGGAAAACCCCGCATCGGAGGGGTTCTGCGACCCGGCGGCGAGCGCCTTTGCCGCAGGGGCGCCGGAGCGGGTTTCTTGACAGGGAAGCACCCATCCCCTAGAATGCCCGTGATTTGCGGCTTTGTCGCGAGCGCCCCCGGGCGCCTTTGCGGGGCGCGGAGGACCCGGATGAGCCAGCGCGAAGCGCCCCGTCCCGCCCTGCCCGTGGCCGATCTCCTTTCCGAGTCTCTCCCGGACCTCTCCCTGCGGCTGGCCGCGGGGAAGGCTGGGCTCAGGAGGGAGATCACGGCGGCCGTCCCGGAGCGCCCGGGGCTCGCCCTCGCCGGCCATCCGGAGACCCTGCAGGCCGGCACCGTCCAGGTCCTGGGAAGGAGCGAAGTCGGCTACCTGGCGCAGCTTCCGCACGAGCCCCGCCGGCTGCTCCTCGACCGGCTCGGGGCCGCTCCGGTCGCCTGCCTCCTCGTGACCCAGGGAAGCCCGCCCCACGCCGAGCTCCTGGAAGCCTGCGAGCGGCACGGGCTGCCGATCCTGCTCACCTCCCGCCCGACGGAGCGCGCCATGGAGGTCCTGGGCCGCCATCTCGAGGACCGGCTCGCGCCGACCATCACGCTGCACGGCACGCTCATCGACATCTACGGCGTCGGGGTCCTGATCCTCGGGGAGAGCGGCGTCGGCAAGAGCGAATCGGCGCTCGAGCTGATCCTGCGGGGCCACCGGCTGGTGTCCGACGACACCGTGACCATCCGCCGCGTGGGGTCGTTGCTCAACGGAACGGGGCCCGAGGTGAGCCGCTACCACATGGAGCTCCGCGGCCTGGGAATCATCAACATCAAGGACCTCTACGGCGTCGCCGCGGTGCGCGAGCGCAAGGACCTCGACCTGGTCGTCAAGCTGGATGCCTGGCAGGAGGACAAGGAGTACGATCGCCTGGGGCTCGACGAGACGATGTACTCCATTCACGGCGTCGAGCTCCCCTTCATCGAGATGCCGGTCGGTCCGGGGCGGAACCTGTCGATCCTGCTGGAGGTGGCGGCCCGGCACCACCTCCTGAAGCGCCGGGGCTACCACGCGGCTCGCGAGCTCGCGGGCCGCATCTCGGACGCCCTGGGGAGGAAGGGGTGAGCGTCCGCGAAGCCGGCCCGGACCGCGAGCTGGAGATCGTGGTCATCACGGGCCTGTCCGGATCGGGAAAATCCCTGGCGGTCCGGGCGTTCGAGGACATGGGGTACTTCTGCGTCGACAACCTGCCGGTGGCGATCATCCCGGTCTTCGCCGACCTGTGCGCGGGCCGCTCGGAGATGGGCCGCATCGCCTTCGTCGTGGATGTCCGCGAGGGCACCTTCCTGAAGGAGTTTCCGGCCATCTTCGACGACCTCCGCCGGACCCGCGGGCGCCGCGTCCGCCTGCTCTTCTTCGAGGCGGACGACGATGCGCTCATCCGCCGTTTCTCCGAGACCCGGCGCCCGCACCCCCTGGGATCGGACGGCGGCCTCGAGGAGGGCATCCGGCGCGAGCGCCAGGCGCTGGCGCCGCTGCGGGAGCGGGCCGACCTGATCATCGACAGCAGCCATTTCAATGTCCACGAGCTCAGGCGCTACATCCAGGACCACTTCGCGCCGCAGGCCGGAACGCAGGCCATGGGAATCTCCGTCGTCTCCTTCGGCTACAAGCACGGCGTGCCGGCCGAGGCGGACCTCCTCTTCGACACCCGGTTCCTCCCCAACCCGTTCTTCGTGGACGGCCTCAGGGGCAAGAGCGGGCTCGATCCCGACGTGCGCATGTACCTGGAGGCCATGCCCGACTACCACGAGTTCCACCGGCGCATCGTGGACCTCATGGTCTTCCTGATCCCTCAATACATCCGGGAGGGAAAGAGCTACCTCACCGTGGCGATCGGCTGCACCGGGGGGCGGCACCGATCGGTGGTCATGACGGAAGCGGTCAGCGCGGCGCTGCGCGCCAGCGGCTACCAGGTGAAGGCCTCGCACCGTGACCTGGAGAAGGAATGACGACCGTCGTGGTCGAGGCGACGGGCGAGACGCGGTTCGGCGTCCTGGTGGTCACGCACGGGGGGCTGGCCTTCGAGCTGGTGAGGTCGCTCGAGCGGATCGTCGGCAAGGTGGAGGGACTGAAGGCGCTGACCATCGGCTGGGACGATGCGCTGCCGGCCGCCCGCAACGCCGTGGAGGAGGCCATCGCCGAGGTCGACCCGGGCGGCGGCGTGCTGATCCTGACGGACATGTTCGGGGGCACGGCCACCAACGTCACGCTGGCGTTCCTGCGCGCGGGGGTCGAGATCGTCACGGGCGTGAACCTCCCCATGCTGATCAAGTTCGCGAACATCCGCGACAAGTGCGGGCTCCAGGAGGCGGCGATCCGGATCAAGGAGCAGGGACAGCGCTCGATCGCCATCGCGACCGAGTATCTCGGGCCCGCGGATCGCCGGTGAAGAGGATCATGCCTTGACGCAGCAGGAGGTCGTCGTGCGGAATTCCCTCGGGCTGCACGCGCGGGCGGCGGCGCGCTTCGTGCAGGTGGCCAGCCGCTTCAAGAGCCGGATCCGCCTGGAGCACGCTGGGCGCACCGCCGACGGCAAGTCGATCCTCGGGCTCCTGGCCCTGATCGGCGCCCAGGGCGCGAAGCTGACGATCAGCGCGGACGGCTCGGACGAGAAGGAAGCGCTGCGCTCTCTCATCGATCTGGTGGAGGCCCGCTTCGGGGAGGACCATTGACCGGACGGGATGCGACGCAAGACGGGACGGCCACGCTGCGGGGGGTCGGGGTGTCGGCGGGGATCGCCATCGGGAGGGCCCTCGTCCTGGAAGGGCCCGACGTCGCGATCTTCCGGCTGGACCTGGCGCCCGAGTCGGCCGCCTCCGAGGTGACGCGGTTCCAGCGCGCGGTCCGTCGTGCCTGGCGCCAGCTCCGGGTCCTGCGGGACCGTGTCCGGAGCGAGGCGGGAGAGGCATACGCACGCGTCTTCGAGGCGCAGATTCTCATCCTGCGGGACCGCGCCCTGCACCAGGAGACCGCGGCCCTCATCCACCGGGAGCACGTGAACGCCGAGTGGGCCCTGCACACGGTCGTCGGGCGGTACACCCAGATCTTCTCCCAGCTGGGGGAGCCGTCCCTGCAGGATCGCGGGACCGACATCGAGGACGTGGAGGCGCGCGTGCAGGCGATCCTGACCGGCAGCCGGAAGGGCCACGACCTGTCGGAGCTGACGGAGGACGTGATCGTCGTCGGGGCCACCCTGGGGCCCTCCGACGCGGCCGGGATCAACCGGGAGCGCGTCATCGGCCTGGCGATCGACGGGGGCGGCCCCACGTCGCACACCGCCATCATCGCCAGCGCCCTGGGCATCCCCGCGGTGGCCGGACTGAGGGACGCGAGCGCCCGGGTCCGCACCGGCGACCTGCTGGTCCTGGACGGATCGGAGGGCGTCCTCGTCGTGAACCCGCCGGAGGACGAGGCCGCCGCCTGGCGCACGCGGCGCACCCGGCTCGCGCAGCGCGAGCTCGACCTCACGATGCTGCGCGATCAGCCCGCCGTCACGCGGGAGGGAGTGCGCATCCGGCTGCAGGCGAACGTCGAGCTCCCCGAGGAGATGCTGGCGGCGAGGCGGTTCGGCGCCGAGGGAGTCGGGCTGTACCGCTCCGAGTTCCTCTATCTGCGGGAGGCTCCGGGTTTCCCCGGAGAGGACGATCACTACCGCACCTACCGGGAGCTCGCCGAGAAGGCGATGCCGCACGAGGTGGTCATCCGTACCCTGGATCTCGGCGGCGAGAAGTATTTCTCGACCATCCTCGAGCGGCGCGAGCCCAACCCGGTTCTCGGGCTGCGCGGCGTGCGGCTGTGCCTCAGGCGGGACGACCTGTTCCGCGCGCAGATCCGCGGGATCCTGCGGGCGGCGGCGCACGGCAAGGTGCGGCTGATGTTCCCCATGATCAGCGGCCTGGAGGAGCTCAGGCGGGCGCGCGCCATCGTGGACGAGGTCAAGGACGAGCTCCGGACGCAGCGAGTCCCGTTCGATCCCGACGTGCCGATCGGGATCATGATCGAGGTTCCGGCCGCCGCCTTGACCGCCGATCGCCTGGCGCGCGAGGTCGATTTCTTCTCGATCGGGACGAACGACCTGATCCAGTACACCCTGGCGATCGACCGGGGCAACGAGTCGGTCGCGTACCTGTACCAGCCCCTGCATCCGGCGATCCTCGATCTGATCCGCCGGGTCGTGGAGGCCGCGGGACGGAACGGCGTGAGAGTGTCGGTCTGCGGCGAGATGGCGGCCCATCCGGTCTCGGCCGTCATCCTGGCGGGGCTCGGTGTCCTGGAGCTCAGCATGAATCCGGCCGCCATCCCATCGGTGAA
>DATNEZ010000204.1:0-5313 GCA_035606645.1 Binatia bacterium | reverse complement strand
GATGCTGAAGGACGGCGAGGCAAAAGGCTTCGCGCGCGGGACCCTGCAGTACCGGCTGCTCGACTGGGGGATCTCGAGGCAGCGCTACTGGGGGACCCCGATCCCGATCATCGAGTGCGCCCGCTGCGGCGCCGTCCCCGTTCCGGAAGCGGATCTCCCGGTCCTGCTGCCCGAGGACGTGCCGCTGACGGGGGAGGGGGGATCCCCGCTGGCCCGGGTCGCCTCGTTCGTGAACGTCCCCTGCCCGCGCTGCGACGGCCCGGGGCGGCGCGAGACCGACACCATGGACACGTTCGTCGACTCGGCCTGGTACTTCTACCGCTACGTCGATCCCAAGAACGCCAAGGCGCCGTTCGATCCGGACATCGCCGGGGCGTGGTTCCCCATCGATCTGTACGTCGGCGGGATCACGCATGCGACTATGCACCTCATCTACTGCCGGTTCTTCACCAAGGTGCTGCGCGACCTGGGGCTGGCCCGGTCCGGCGAGCCGGTGAAGAACCTCCTGTGCCAGGGCATGGTGCTCAAGGGAGGCACGGCGATGTCCAAGTCGAAGGGGAACATCGTCGACCCGGACGAGATGGTCCGGCGCTACGGCGCCGACACCACGCGCCTGTTCACCCTGTTCGCCGCCCCGCCCGAGAAGGACCTGGAGTGGAACGAGCAGGGGGTCGAGGGATGCTTCCGGTTCCTGGAGCGGATCTGGAGGCTGCTCGAGCCGCGCGCCGCGGCGCTCGCCGCGGTTTCCCTGCCCGCGGAGACGGACGGCGCGGACGATCCGCGCCGGGCGGCGCTGCGCCGCAGGATCCATCGCACCATCGAGCGGGTCACGATCGACATCGAGAAGCGGCTGCACCTGAACACGCCGGTCGCCGCCTTGATGGAGCTCCTGAACGACCTGCAGGACTTCTGCCGGGATGCCACCGGGGCCGACCTGCCGTACATCAAGGAGGCCGGCCTGGCGATGGCGCTCCTCCTGCAGCCGTTCGCGCCGCACATCTCGGAGGAGCTCTGGGAAGGCCTCGGCGGGAAGGGGAGCGCCGTCCGCCAGGCCTGGCCGGCCCCCGCCCCGCGCTGGCTCGCGGAGGACGAGGTCGAGATCGTCGTGCAGGTCAACGGCCGCGTGCGCGGCCGGCTCCTGGCCCCCCCCTCCCTGTCGGAGTCCGAGGCCGTGGCGCAGGCCCGGGCCGACGCCCGGGTGGCCCCCCACCTGGAGGGGCGCGCCGTCCGCAAGATCGTCTTCCTCCCCGGACGGCTCCTGAACATCGTGGTCGGCTGACCTCCCACGCCGGCTCCCGGGAATTATGCCCTTGCACCATCGAGGAGCCGGGGGTAGTCTTCCCGCCAAGGGCCCGACTGCGCGTAGCCGTATCCATGCACGGAGAGCAGGGTTAGATGCGTTTCCCATTCCGGCTCAAGACCTGCCTGGTCCATGCCGTCCTGCTGTGCGGGCTCCTGGCCGCTCCCGCCCGGGCGCAGACCACCGGCTTCCTGCACGGCCTCGTGACCAATGAAAAGGCGGAACCCCTCCCCGGTGTGGTCATCCAGGTCGAGAGCGGCGGTCGCGGGGTCGGGGGCCGGGGAACGGTGACCGACAGGTCGGGCGCCTTCCAGGTGGCGGGGCTGCCGCCGGCGCGCGACTACACCGTCCGCGCGAGCCTCCCCGGATCCGCCACCGTAACGATGTCCGACGTCGCCGTGTCGGCCGGCGTGGTCACCACCATTCGTCTCACGCTGGTCCCGGAGACCTCCGTCAAAGAGCACGTGGAGGTGCGGGCCACCCCGGCGGTCGTCGACCTGGCCCAGACGACCACTCAGACCAGCATCTCGTCCGAGTTCATCGACGCCTTGCCGCTGTTCGGGAGGAACTACCAGGATGTCCTGACCCTCGCCCCGGGCGTGAGCGACGTCGACGGAGACGGCAACCCGAACATCCACGGGGCGCGCGACACGGACATGATCACCCTGGTGGACGGCGTGAGCACGACCGACCCGCTCACCGGGAAGGCCGGGGCGCAGATGAACCTCGAATCGATCCAGGAGATCGAGATCAAGACGTCGGGGGCCACGGCCGAGTTCAGCCGGGCCCAGGGGGGCTTCGCGAACATCATCACCAAGTCGGGCGGCAACGAGTTCGAGGGGGCCTTCAAGTTCTTCTGGCGGGGCTCGCTGCTCGACGGGGATGGCGCCGGGATCGACGACGCGCGGCTGCATGCGGGGCTCGGGGAGATCGGCCTCCGGGATCTGAGGTTCAACGACTACCTGCCGTTCCTGTCGCTGGGCGGACCGCTGGTCAAGGATCGCGCCTGGTTCTTCGTGACCAGCGAGTACATCCAGAAGCAGGACCCCGTGAACGCCCTCAGCACCACGTTCGTGCGCGAGATGCGGGAGGTCCGCCAGTTCGTCAAGCTCACGTGGCAGGCCAGCACGGCGCAGCGCCTGGCGCTGTCCGTGAACTACGACCCGCAGGAGTTCAAGAACGAGGGGCTCAACGGCTTCACGCGGCAGGAAAGCGGCTATACGACCAAGGCGGGGGGGACCGTCCTGACGCTGAAGGCCACATCCATCATGAACCCGATGGTGGCGCTCGAGTCGTCTCTGTCGAGCTTCGACGGTCGGCCCGCCCTCGTGCCGACTCTCGGACGGGACACCAACGGCAACGGCGTCCTGTACGACGACCGCAACCAGAACGGCTTCGACGATGCCAACGAGCGCGATCCCGGCGACGACTTCGACCGGGACGGCTTCTTCGACGTGTTCGAGGACTTCAACCACAATCGCCGTCTCGACATCGGAGAAGACCGGGACGGCGATGGACACGTGACCCCGGACCTCGGATGTGAAGGAGCGACGCGGGAGGACAGCGACTGCGACGGTCGCCTCGACAACGTCGCCGAGATCGCCGGCCCTTACGGGTTCATCTCATGCCACTGCGAATACAACAACGATCTCGATCACGACTTCCACCAGGATCCCGGCACCGAGGACCGGAACAACAACGGAAGGCTGGACGACGACGTCCGTCCGTCGAGCCTGTATCCCTACGGCCGGCTGGTCCCGCAGCTGCCCGATCGCGACTACATCCTGGGCCAGTCGGTGGGGATCATCAGCGGGCCGTACTTCAAGGACCTGGACGATCGCCGCAGGCGCCTGACGCTGCGCCAGGACCTGAGCGTGTACCTGCCCGACAGGGGGGGGAGCCACGACGTCAAGGTCGGCTGGAGCCTCGAGCGCGAGCAGTTCCGGAGGACCACGAAGGCGGGGGACCTGCTCGCCACGATCGACGACGTGTGCGGCGGCCCGGAGACGTTCGACGTGAACGGCGAGCTTTCAGGGGTGTGCGTCCCCACGAGTCAGCAGACGGTGAAGGCGCTCCTGCCGACCGAGCGCAGCGTCGACAACCAGGCGACCGGGACGACCGGAGGGCTGTACGTCCAGGACAATTTCAAGCCGATCCCCAATCTCAGCCTGGGCCTGGGGCTGCGCTTCGATCGCGAGAGGACGGATTCCCTCGGCTACACGCCGTTCGACCCGGTGGTCCAGCGCGTCCCGTTCGACAGGCTCAACGCCCTCATCGGCGCCGAGATCGGCCTGGACGACTTTCTGCAAGGAAACAACGACGGCCTGGACAACTTCGGCATCCTGGCGGACCCGATATTCCAGGGGCTCGGGCAGGTCGAGCAGATGACCGCGTACATCACCGACCCGATCCGCCTCGCCGCCGCCGGCCGGCTGACGAGCCATCACAGCGAGAGCGCCTTCCTCTCGTCGCGCCTGGGCGCGCTGTATCCGGAGATCTTCGGCGGGAACAGGCTGAACAGGGAGCAGCTCCTCGAGCTCGGGATCCAGCCTCAGGTGGAGGAGCGCTTCGCGCTCACCAACAACAACCTGGCCCCCCGCCTCGCGTTCTCCTGGGATCCCTGGACGGACGGGAAGACGAAGGTGTTCGCGACATGGGGGCGATACTACGACAAGCTGTTCCTCAGCACGATCGTCGGCGAGAAGGGGCCCGACTATCTCGCGCGCTACTACAATCTCGATCCCGATGGGGTCGATGCGACGGTCGTCTTCGGGCCTCTCGCCTACGGGGGGACCCCGAACCATTACATCGGCAGGTTCATCTCGAAGTCGGCCCCGTCCGCCACGCAGGTGGATCGGCGGCTTCGGACCCCGTTCAGCGATGAGCTCACCCTCGGGTTCGAGAGGGAGATCGCCCCGGAGGTCTCCCTCACGGTGTCCTACATCAACCGCCGCTTCCGCGACCAGCTTCAGGACATCGATGTCAATCACACGCTGCGCTTCGACAAGGTGACGGGGGAGCCCCTCGACCGGCTGGGCCAGGTCCAGTTCCTTCCCGGAGGGAGCAAGCGGCCGGTGCCGGACGGCCGCCCGGATCTCTATCTCGTGAATCCGTTCTTCAACCAGGTCTTGCGCATCGGGAACACCAACGAGGCGCGCTACAGCGCCATCGAGGTGGCCCTCAAGAAGCGCCTGTCGCGCCGCTGGCAGTTGCAGGGCTCCTACGTCTATTCCAGGGCGGTCGGCGCCGCGGAGGATTTCGAGTCGCGCCTGGGGAACGATCCCTCGACGGTCGAGTCGGAGTTCGGCTACCTGGACTACGACCAGAGGCACGTGGTCAAGTTCTTTGCGACGACCTACCTGCCGCACGACTGGCAGGTCGGCTCCTCGGTGACCTGGGCCTCCGGCCTGCCGTACTCGATCGTCTCGCGCTTCTTCGCGCTCGACAACGAGGGCTACCAGCAGTTCCGCACCCGCTTCGGCTACACCGCCGTCGATCCGTCCGGGTCCCGTTTCGTGCCGATGCCGCGCAACAGCGGGCGCAACGATGCCGTCCTCGACCTCAACCTGAACATGCGGAAGGCCTTCGTGATGGGAAAGACCACCGCCGCCGCGGTCGTCGAGATCTTCAACGTCCTGAACACCGACGACCTGCGCGTCTTCACCTACGAGCCGAGCAAGGGGGAGTTCAAGCCGGGCGAGGGAATCCTCCTGTCCACCCCGCTCCAGCTGGACGCCGAGCGGCGCTTCGGCCGGCGCTTCCAGATCGGTCTCCAGCTGCAGTTCTAGAGCGCCCGATCCCGGTCGCCGCGCCATCATCTATAATGCGTGCGATGACCCCGGCGCATCGCTCGGACCCGAACCCCGACCCGTCCAGGAGATCGCCCGGAGGAACGGGCCGGGCCTTCGTCCTGGCCCTGGCGCTGCCGCTCGCCGCGTGCGGGTATCACCTGGCGGGCCACTCCAGCACCCTGCCCCCCGGCATCACGACGATCGGCATCCCGACCTTCGTGA
>DATNEZ010000188.1:0-7070 GCA_035606645.1 Binatia bacterium | reverse complement strand
CTCGGAGACGGCCGGCTTCCGGGGGGAGGGGCCGTCCTCCTCGCCTATCATCGGATCCTTCCCCGGGATCGCCTGCGGTCCTTCCCGTTCCTGGAGGATCTCGTCACGACCGAAGAGGACTTCGCCGGGCAGATGTCTCTTCTGGCCGCCCGCTTCCGCGTCCTCCCTCTCCTGGAGATCGTCCAGGGACTGCGCAGGGGGGACCGGCTCGCGCCCGGGACGATCGGAATCACCTTCGACGATGGCTATGCCGACAATTATCATTGCGCCTGGCCCGTGCTCAGGCGCCACCGCCTGCCCGCCACGGTCTTCCTGACCACCGGGCACGTGGGAGGCGCGCGGGGGCTCTTCTGGTGGGACGAGGTCTCGCGCTGGCGGACCGCCGGTGTGAAGCGCCTCGAGGTGGAGGGCCTGGGGATGCGGTCGGTGGCGAGCATGGGAGCGCGGGACCGGTTGCTCGAAGACCTGAAGACCCTTCCTGTGGATGAGGCGCACCGCCGCGTGCGCGAGGCCTCGGCGCGCGCCGCCATCGGCGCGGTCCCCGATCCAGGGGGGGAATTCCTGTCCTGGGACCAGGTCCGGGAGATGCAGTCGGACGGGATCTCGTTCGGCTCCCACACCGTGAGCCACTGTCTTCTTCCGGTGGAGACGGCCGGGAGGCGCCGGGCCGAGCTTCACGACAGCCGGGCCGTCATCGAGAAGGAGACCGGCCGCCCCTGCGCCCTGTTCTGCTACCCGAACGGGGCGGCGACCGAGCCCCTCGCCCGGGAGGTCCAGGACGCCGGGTTCCTCGGGGCGGTGGGAACGGGGGCGCGGGAGGTGATCCAGGACGCGGGGATCGATCCCTGGCGGCTGCCGCGCAAGCTCGTCAACTACCGGGCCGGGATGACGGTGTTCCGATTCAGGCTCTCGCCGCATCCCGGGCGGATCAAGCGACTCCTCGGAGCCATCGCGGGGAGAGCGTCCTGATCCTCCTCGGCGTCTCGTCCCTCGACAAGGAGAGCACCGTCGCCGTCGTAAGGGACGGTGTCCTGACCTTCGCCCTGTCGGAGGAGCGGCTGACCCGCGAGAAGCAGCAGGGAGGATTCCCGCGCCGGAGCCTCGAGGCGGCGCTCGCCTTCGAGCGCCTCGCCCCGGAGCAGATCGACGCGGTCGCCTACCCGTTTCTCTCCAGCGGCGATGAATCGCGGCTCATCCTGGGATGCCTTGCCAGGGGAGCCGCCGGGCTGCCCCGCGCCCTGATGCGCCATCCCGGATCGAGCCTGCGACATCTTTATTACTTCGGCCGCTGGTCCGGGAAGGCGATGTTCGACCATCGCCGCTACCACAGCGAGCTCGAAGCCGGCCTGCGGCGATACGGTCTGCACGGGAAGCTCCGGCGCGTCGAGCACCACGAGGCGCACGCCTCCTCCGCCTATTTCGCCTCCGGGTTCGCGAGGGCCCTCATCCTGACCGTGGACGCCTATGGCAGCGGCCTGACCACCACCCTGAGCCTGGGGGAGGCCGGGACCATCCGGAGGATTCATGCGGTCCGGTTCCCTCACTCGATGGGGATGTTCTACGCCCAGGTCACCAAGGCGCTGGGATTCGTCCCCGACCGGCACGAAGGAAAGATCCTGGGGCTGGCCGCGTACGGGAAGCCGGGTCGCCTGGGCGCGGAGGTGCGGGCCCGCTTCATCGAGCGGGACGGGACCTTCGAGGCCCCCTGGCTGTTCGACCGCCGGTACGTCCGGGGCCTGGCCCGGAACCATCCGCGCGAGGACCTGGCGGCCGCCTGGCAGGAAAACCTGGAAGGCGTGCTGGTGCGCTACGTCGCCCATCACCTGGAGGCGCACCGCGTGGATTGCGTGGCCCTCGCCGGGGGCGTGGCCGCCAACGTGAAGCTCAATCAGCGGATCGCCGAAACACCGGGGGTCTCCAGGGTCTTCGTCTATCCGGCCATGAACGACTCCGGCACGGCGGCAGGGGCGGCCCTGACGGTACAGGCCTCGCTGGCGGCGCTGCGCCCCGCGCGCCTGCGCGATGTGTTCCTCGGGCCGGCCTTCACGGACGGCGACGTCGAGGCGGCGCTCGCCGGGCGGGGGCTCGTCACGCGCCGGATGGCCGATCCGGGCGACGAGATCGGAGAGCTGCTCGCCCGGGGGAAGACGGTCGCCCGGTGCGCCGGACGAATGGAGTACGGCCCGCGGGCGCTCGGGAACCGCTCGATCCTCTACCAGGCCGTCGATCCGCGCGCCAACCAGTGGCTGAACGAGAAGCTGAGGCGGACCGAGTTCATGCCGTTCGCGCCGGCGACCCTCATCGAGCATGCCGGGCGCTGTTATCGGAACCTGGACGTCGCCGCCGATGCCGCCCGCTTCATGACCATCACCTATGACTGCACGGACTTCATGAAGCAGGCCTCCCCCGCGGCCGTCCATGTGGACGGCACCGCCCGGCCGCAGCTGGTGGACGCCGACACGAATCCTTCATTCCACGCGATCCTGGCGGCGTACCACCGCCGGACCGGCATCCCCAGCGTCCTGAACACCTCCTTCAACATCCACGAAGAGCCGATTGTCTGCAGTCCGGCCGATGCCGTGGCCACCTTCCTGTCGGGCGACCTGGACTACCTCGCTCTCGACGACCTGCTGGTCTCGCGGAGCTGAGAAGGAAACCCACGGGCGCCCGCGGCCGGGGCGGGCGCTGGTGGCCGGCAGCGAACGGTTCAGCGGACGTATCCGAGCGAGCGCAGCTGCTCCCGCAGCCGTTCGGGAAGATCGCGATCTTCGATTTGATTCTCCCTCAACGGTGCATAGACGCGCCGTACCCGCCTCCAGAGGCTCTGCATGGCCGCGGCCGCCCCGGGCGGCAACGAGGCCGATCGATCGCTCGCTTCGCGGGGATCGGCCTCCAGGTCGAAGACCTCGACCGGGTTCACGGCGAACCCGACCCCCGCGTTGATCTCGTCCGGCGCCGGCGCCACGATGATCTTGAGGTCCCCCTGGCGCAATGAGAACCGGCTGGGCCCGTACTCGTTCGACTCCGCGAAGATCGGCTGGAGCGGAGGCTCCTCCCCCTCGCGAAGGGCCCGCTCGAGGCCGTGCCCCTGGTGATCGGGATCCGGGGGAAGCCCGGTCAGGGACAGAAGCGTCGGGGCCACGTCCAGGAGGCTGACAGGAGTCCTTATGCGGACGCCCGCACGGACGAGCCCCGGGGCGCGGAAGAACAGGGGCACGCGCAGCACCTCCTCGTAGAGGGAATGGCCGTGCGCGGGACTGCGCTGCGATCCGTGGTCCCAGAGCTCCTCGCCGTGGTCCGCCAGGACCACCAGGATCGCCTTGTCGAGGATCCCGTCCTTTCCGAGGGTCTCCAGAAGCCCGCCCACGGCCCTGTCGGCGTAGGCGACGTCGGAGTCGTACAGCCCGGAGACGTAGCGGCGCTCGGCCGGGGTGAGGACCATCGCTCCCGACTCCACCGCCGCCACCTCATGGAAACCGAAGGTGCCGCCCAGCCGGCCCGCGTCCGCCGGGTCCGCCATCTCCCGGTGCGTCAGCGGCGTATGGACCTCGTAGGTGTGGATGAACACGAAGAAGGGGGCGTCTCCGGCCGAGCGCATCCACGCCAGGGAGGCGGCCGCGATCCGCTCCGGTCCCCCTTCCCGGACCTCGTCGTGCTCTTCATAGATCTGGAAGCCCTGGTCCAGGCCGAGGTGAGCCGAGACGTACGCCCCGCCGTTGAACGAGGCGGTCCGGTAGCCGGCTTCGCGAAACCGCTCGGCGAGGGTCGCCACGGACGGACGCAGCGGGCGATGGTCCCATCGCGCGCCGTGGTCGTAGGGGAGAATCGACGTGAACAGGGAGGCGTGAGAGGGGAGCGTCCAGGGGGCGGCCGAGTCGGCCTGATCGAACACGACCCCTTCCCGAGCGAGGGCATCCAGCCGCGGCGTAAGCCCCCGTTCGTTCCCCATGATCCCCATCCGATCCGCCCGCAGAGTGTCCAGGCACACGAGGATCACCGATCGACTGTGCGCCGGCCTCCGAGGCGGCGCGAGGGGGAGCGCCACGCCGAGCAGCATCGTCAGGACGCCGAGGGCCGCTCCGCACCAGGCCGCGCGAGCGCCGCGTGGCGGCATCCCGGCGGCTGCGGCCGAAGGTCCCGGCCCGCCCAATCGGGCCGCCCGAAAACGGGCCAGGAGCAGGGCGCCGAGAATGCCTGCCAGCCCCGCGAACACGCCGATCGACAGCGGCCTGTCGCTGAAGATGCGCAGGGGAAACAGGACCGGACGCAGGGGGACCGCGGCCAGGATCAGGACGGCGGCGTAGCCGAGGGAAAGGACCGCCATGCCGCCGTACAACCGCTTAGGCCCGTCGCGGGCCAGCCGGCCGAGGAGGATTCCGAGCAGGATCGAGACGACCGTCCCCGCAACGGCCCCGACGAGCGCCGGAGGAACCAGGCGCCCCGCGGCGAGGCGATACATTCCATGCGGGAGGTCCCGGCTGAGGTAGATGGCCCAGCCGGCCATGAGGCTCCCCATCGCCCAGCCCGCCAGAGTCCCTTCTCCGGCCGATCGTCCGATCCGGCTCACCGTGTCCGGGCCGGTCGGCTGCGCGATGTCCTGGAGAAGATCATCGGTGCTCCCAGCGATGGGGCATCTGGAATTCTATCGGAAAATGACCTACAACCGTGGAGGTGGACGGCACTCGTCCTCCATGGAACAGAACCGTCCGATCAGGGTCCAGGGTCTGCGATGGTATCCGGGTCCAATATATCGCTTAAGATCAATCACTTAGAGGTCTAATTCCTGACTTCACCTCCACGGAAGTCGGGCATTTTCAAATGAAGAACGATCGCTGGCTCTGGAGCATTCTCCTGGCAGGAGCGGCCGCCCGGGTGATCGGGATCGGCGGGCGGAGCCTGTCCTACGACGAGTGCCAGCAATACTGGGCGTCGCAGGGGAGCGTGCTGATCTCCAACCGTGAGATCACCCTGGACCCTCCCGGGTTCGCGTGGCTGCTGCATCTCCACGCCCTCGCGGGTCGAAGCGAGATCTGGCTGCGTCTCCTGCCGTGCCTGTTCGGCGTTCTCATGATCGCGGCTGTCTACCGGCTGGCCCTGTCCGTCACGGCGAGCCGCTGGACGGCTCGCGCCGCCGCCTTCTTCGTCGCCTTCGCTCCGTACGCCATCCGTTACTCCCAGTCGCTGCGCGTCTACAGCCTGGCGATGCTGTGCGCGTCCCTCCTCGTCGCGGAGTTTCTCGAGGTGACGGATCGGAAAGATGCCCGGGGCTTCGGGCAGGTGCTGCTTCTGGCGTTGTTCACCTTCGCGGCCCTGCTGTCCGTCTACGGCGGTGTCTGGCTCGTCCTGGTCATGGGGGTCCTCTTGATCTGCCGCGGCCTCCGCGAGCGCGGCACGGGTTTCTGGAGGGGCCTGATCGGCCTGGGGATCGGCGCCGTCCTCGCCCTGCCCTGGTACCTGCTCTCGGTCCCCTTCCAGCGGGCGCACGGGACCCCCGCGTCGTTCTACGACGACAAGTTCATGCCCCTCGCCCTGCTTCCGGGACTGCGCTTCCTTTTCGGCGGGACGTGGGACCTGGCCTCTTTTTTCTCGTTCATCCATCCCGCGACGGGGCTCCTGTTCGGATCCCTCGCCATCCTCGGGATGATCCGGCTTTTTCGCGACAGGCGCGGGGCGGACCTGGTGGTCCTGTTCCTGGGAGTCCTGCTGTCGGCTTTCGTCGCCTCCGCCTTCCGCCTCTATCCGTACGGCGGGACGAGGCAGATGCTCTTCGCCGCGCCGCTCTTCTATGTCGCGGTAGCGGCCGGAATCGAAACACTGCGCCATCGGCTCCGGGGCGCGCCTGCGCTGGCGGTCCTGGTCGCCATCGTCGCGGGCTGCGGGATCTTTCTCTACCGCTATCACACGGAGCCGGGCGGACAGGAGATGCGGCCGGTGATCCGCTCGCTCGCGGAAGCGGCCGGCGCCGAGGACCGGATCCTGGTGAACCGGGACGCCATCCCGCAGTTCCGGTTCTACTATCGCGGGGACGAGGCGCGCGTCGTGGAAGGCACGGAGTCGGTGATCGGGGACTACCTCGCCGAGGCGAACCGCGTGATGTCCACGGCTCCCCGGTCGCGATGGTGGCTCGTCTTCTCGCACGGCTGGAGCGCCGAGCGACGCCATGAATTGGCGGGCCTCGACCCGTCGTTCCTGGAAGGACGGCGGATCGAGGCCTACCGTGCGGGCGCGTACCTGTTCGTGCCCCGGTCCGACGGGACCGCGCGGGACGGGGGAGCGCCATGACCGGAGCCCCTGGACCATTTTTCAGGGGCCTGGTTCTCCTGGCGGGCGCCCTGGTCCTCGCGCTCCTCCCGGGAGACGTGACCGGCACCGCCGCAGGGCTTCTGCTCGGCCTGCTCCTGCCCGGCTACGCGCTGGTGCTCTGTTTCCGGGCCCCTCCCCGGCTCGGCTCGCTCACGGACCTGCTCTTCTGCGTCGCCGTGTCGCTCGCGATCACGCCGCTCTCGCTCCGCCTCGCCGGCCTGGTGGTTCCGTTCGATCGCCTCCACGTCATCGGGGTCTTGGGGGGGATCACGCTGGGGCTTCTTCTCGTGGGCCGGTTCGCTGTCCGGCCGGCCGAGGCGCCCACGCCCGGAAAGACATCCCCCGCGGTCACGGCGATCCTGATCGCGACGTTGCTGCTGCTGATCCCGACGCTTCTGATCGGCCCGACGGCCGACGGCGGCGAGACCCGGGTCAAGGGCTGGGACCTGAACAACCACCTGGCCATGGCCGAGTCGATCGCCGCCAGCGGCCTGCCGCCGCACAATCCCTTTCTCAACACCGACGCCCCCTTCTACTACCACACGTTCTTTCACATCCTCGTCGGGGCGGTTCTGGTCATCGCGGGGAGCGGGGCCCATTCGTACCTGATCATCTCGTTCGTGACCCTGCTGCTCTCCCTCGTGTTCCTCGCCGCTTTTCACCGGGTCGTCTCGGAGATGACGGGCGACGGCCGTGTCGCTCTGTTCGCGCTCCCCCTGGTGAGCCTGGTCGGCGGCTTCGACCTGAGCCCCATGATCGCGAGGCTC
>DATNEZ010000178.1:0-2461 GCA_035606645.1 Binatia bacterium | reverse complement strand
GGGGGCCGCGTCATGGGGGTCGCGGCGGGGGCCGGGGCGTTTCGCGCGGGCACCGTGGTGATCGCCGCGGGCGCCTGGTCGCTGGAGATCGGCGGCGACGGAGTGCCTCCCCTGCCGACGCGGCCCGTGCGCGGCCAGATGGTCTGCCTCGGGCCGTCCACCGTGCCGGTCCATCCGTTGCACGCCGCCTCCTGCTACCTGGTGCCGCGGCGGGACGGCCGCGTCCTGGTCGGCAGCACCATGGAGCGCGTCGGATTCGACAAGCGGGTCACCGCCACCGGCCTGGCCACCCTCGCATCGGCGGCGATCGCCCTGGTCCCGGCGCTGGCCGACGCGCCGTTCCATTCCGCGTGGGCGGGACTGCGGCCGGCCTGCGAGGACTCTCTTCCGGCCATCGGAGCGGCCGGCGCGCCGGGGCTTCTTTACGCCTGCGGCCACCTGCGAAACGGCATCCTGCTGGCGCCGATCACGGCGCGGATCGTCGGCCGGCTCCTGCGCGGCGAGGATCCGGGGATCGACCTGGCGCGCTTCGACCCGCGACGCTTCGAGACACCGATGGGGGGACGGTCAACGCGGTAAGGGGCCGGGGCGGCGCGCGCCGCCCTGGTCAGCGGGTCTGTCCGACGCGGCTGGCCTTGAGGCGCCTTTCGTGCTCGGCGAGAAAGTCCTTCTTGAGGCGCTCGACCATCTCGGAGCGCCGGTCGTACAGCCGCTTCAGCTTGCGCGGCTTGACGCGCGACAGGACGTACGCCGTCATGAGCGGGCCGGCGATCGTGCTGTCGGCGTAGACCACCACCGAGTCGGTGAGCCGGTCGGGGTCGATCTTCCCCCAGGAGACCGCCTCGGACGGCGTGGCGCCGGACAGCCCGCCGGTGTCCGCCCGGGCGTCGGTGACCTGGATGAAATAGTCGTGGCCGCGATCGGTCAGGCCGAGGATCTCCTGGATCTGCGGCTCGGTCTGCAGGACGAAATTCTTCGGCGAGCCGCCCCCGAGCATGATCACGCCGCTCTTGCCGTTCCCCTGCTTCGCGGCGTACACGATCCCGGCGGTCTCGTTCACGTCGAGAGACACGTCGATGCGCGGCCCGGTCCCCCGCATGGTGAGCTCGGCGATGTTCATCCCGATCGACGAGTCGCCCGGCGACGAGACGTAGCACGGCACGCCGGCGCGGTAGGCGACGGTGAGGACGCAGGTGTCCTCGACGCCCATCTCCTTCTCGCGCGCCGCCAGGTACTTGCCGAGCAGGTAGTGCAGCTCGGCGGTCGACATGTCCTTGGCGAACGGCTTCTCCGCCATGATGGCGCGCAGGTAGTTGTCGGTGTCGAGGAGGACGTTGTAGTCGAACAGGATGTCGTAGATGCGGATGATCCCCTCGCGGCGCAGCAGCGTGTCGTCCACGTCGTGCGCGCCCCGGTGCAGCGACATCCCGAGCCCGTAGTGCGTGTCGTGGTAGAGGTTCGCCCCGGTCGAGACGATCCAGTCGACGAAGCCGGCCTTGATCAGCGGGATGATGCAGGACCGCCCGACGCCCGCGGGCGTCAGCGCGCCCGAGAGGCTCAGGCCGACGGTCACGTCCTCTTCCAGCATCCTCTCGCTGAACAGCCGGCAGGCCTTCTGCAGGCGCCCGCCGTTGTAGGCGAGGAACGTCTCGTCGATCAGGCGATCGACCGCGATGCCTTTCGTGATCGGATCCGGATAGATTCTCTGGCCCGAAAGAAAGGTTTTCTTGTGAGCCATCCCCGTCCTTGCTGTTCGGTGATCCAGAGCGAGAGTGCGTGATCCAGCGGAGGGATGATAGCACGCGCGAAAAGCGCCGCGCAATATCGGGAGGCGCGCCAGGGGCTCCGCCGCGCCGCCGCCGGCGGCGTTTCATCCGCCGCGACCGGAAACCGGATGCGTCGCCGGCACGGCGGGGCGGAATCCAGCCCGGGAGCGCGGAGTCTAGCCGGAGAACGAGGTGCCGCAGCCGCAGGTGGACTTGGCGTTCGGGTTGACGAAGCTGAACCCGGTGCCTGTGAGCCCGTCGCTGAAGTCCAGCGTCGTTCCGTTCAGGAAGAGCGTGCTCTTGCTGTCCACGATGATGCGGACGCCTTTCTCTTCGTAGATCTTGTCTCCCTGCGCGGCGTCCTTCTCGAAGTTCAGCTTGTACGACATGCCGGAGCAGCCGCCGCCGACCACCGCGACCCTCAGGCCGTGGCCGAGAAGCCCTTCCTTCTCCATGATCTTCTTGATCTGCTCCGCCGCCTTGTCCGTGACGTGAATCATCGTCCCTCCGTGTGTGCTTCGAATCCGTTCATCGTGCCGATTCCCGCGCTTCGCCCCGCGCCCCGGCGTACAAAGGCGAAATGGACCGCAGCCGGCGCACCGCCTCCGCCACGCGCTCCACCACCTCGTCCACCTCGTCCCGGGTGTTGAAGCGCCCGAGGCCGAAGCGGATGGAGGTGACCGCCTGCTCGTTCG
>DATNEZ010000170.1:0-5412 GCA_035606645.1 Binatia bacterium | reverse complement strand
GGCCGGGCCGGGCGCTATGCGATGAACGCGCTCCTGATCCTGTCCGCGGCCGGGGGGGCGTGCCTCGTCCTCTTGTGGGCGGGCCGGTTCCAGATCGCCGCCTGGCTCGGGAACGACGCCCTGGCCGAGGGGCTCCCCTGGATCGGGGCGCACCTGGCCCTCATGCTGGCCTCCGCCGCTCTCGAGATCGTCCTCACGGCGCGCAAGCGCTACCTCGGGGCGGCCTGGACGTACGCGGCGTCGGACCTCGTCCGCACGCTCCTCTGCCTGCTGCCGGCGCTCCTGCTGCGAAGCCTCGAGGGGGTGCTGATCGGGGCGGCGGCGTTCGCGGCGCTCCGGTTCGGCGCCGCGCTCCTGGCCCTGCGCCGCGAGTTCGGAGTCAATCTGAAGTTCGACCCGTCGCTCCTCGGGACGCAGCTCGCCTACGCGCTCCCGTTCGAGCTGGCGGTCGTGGTCGAGATCCTGCAGGCCAACCTGCACCAGTACGCCGTGTCCCTGCGCTTCGACGCCGCGGCCTTCGCCGTCTACTCGGTGGGTTGCCTCCAGGTGCCCCTGGTGGACCTGGTGGCCGGGTCGACCTGCAACGTCATGATGGTCAGGATGGCGGAGGAGGTGAGGGACGGGCGGAGGGAGTCGGCCCTCCTCGAGTGGCACGGGGCGGTCCGCCGGCTGGCGCTGGTCTTCTTCCCTCTGGTCGCGGTGCTGCTCCTCAACGCGCGGGACCTGATCGTCCTCCTGTTCACCCGGAGCTACCTGGCGAGCGTGCCGATCTTCATGCTCTGGGCCGGGGCGTTCCTCCTGGCGGCGCTGCCGGTGGACGGTGTCCTGCGGGTCTTCGCGGACACGCGCTTCCTCTTCGTCGTCGGGGCGCTGAAGCTGGTCTTCATCGCGGCCACGGTCTCATGGTTCCTCGGACGCTTCCATCTCGAGGGGGGCGTGCTGGTCACGCTCGCGGCGACGCTGTGCGGGAAGACGCTCGCGCTCGGCCGGATCGCCCGGCGCCTGAATACGGGGGTCGCGACCCTCCTCCCCTGGCGGGGCCTCGCCGCGATCGTCGGCTCGACCCTGGCCGCGGGCGTCCCGGCGCTTCTCGTCAAGGAGGCCGCGGCGCTCGGGCCTCTCGCCTCGATCCTGACGAGCGGCCTGGTGTTCGCGGCCGCGTACGTGGCGCTGGCCTGCGGGTTCCGTCTCGTCGAGACGCGCGATCCGCTGGTCCCCCTCCCGGAGGCCCCGAAGTAGATGTGCGGCATCGCCGGGATCGTGAGCCTCGACGGCCGCCCCGTGGATCCGCGTGAGGTGCGGTCGATGTGCCGCGTGATGGCGCACCGCGGCCCGGACGACGAGGGACTCCACGCCGGCCGGGGGGCGGTCCTCGGCATGCGCCGGCTCAGCATCATCGACGTCGAGACCGGCCACCAGCCCCTGGGGAACGAGGACGGGTCCGCGTGGGGCGTGTGCAACGGCGAGATCTACAACTACCGCGAGCTGCGCGGCGACCTGGCCCGCCGCGGGCACGTGCTCGCGACCGGCTCGGACTCGGAGGTGATCGTGCACCTCTACGAGGACCTCGGCCGTGGGTGCGTCGAGACGCTGCGCGGCATGTTCGCCCTGGCGGTCTGGGACGAGAGGCGCGCCGAGCTCCTCCTCGCCCGCGATCGGCTGGGGATCAAGCCCCTGTACTACGCCGTGGCTTCGGGCCGGCTCGTCTTCGCCTCCGAGCTGAAGGCGATCCTGCAGGTCCAGGGGATCGAGCGCCGCCTGTCCTGGGGCGCGGTGAGCCACCTGTTCACCTCGCTCTGCACTCCCGCCGCGCAGAGCATCGTCGAGGGGGTGCGCAAGCTCGAGCCCGGTCACCTCCTGGTCGCCTCCGCGGAGCGGGGGATCCGCATCGAGCGCTACTGGGACGTGTCGTTCGATCCCGACGGCGGCCGCGACGAGACAGAGCTCGTCGAGCGGCTGCGGGGAATGCTCGACGAGTCGGTCCGGCTGCACATGGTCAGCGACGTCCCGGTCGGGGCGTTCCTGAGCGGAGGGATCGATTCGAGCTCGGTCGTGGCGATCATGGCCCGCCAGGCGTCCGGCCCGGTGAAGACGTTCTCGATCGGCTTCGACGAGCAGGACTACGACGAGCTGCGGTACGCGCGGCAGGTGGCGGAGCGCTGCGACACGGAGCACTACGAGCTGGTCGTCCGGCCGGACGCCGTGGATCTCGTCGAGGACCTGGCGTGGTTCCTGGACGAGCCGTTCGGCGACTCGTCGGCCCTCCCCACGTTCATGGTCTCGCGTCTCGCGTCGCAGTTCGTGAAGGTCGCCCTGTCGGGGGACGGCGGCGACGAGCTGTTCGCGGGATACGACAGGTACCGGGTCGAGGCGCGCGAGAGGCGCCGCGAGCTGATCCCGCGGCCGATCCGAGGCGCGCTCGGCGCCCTGGCCGGCGCGATGCCCGAGACGATGCGGGGCAGGAACCTCCTGCGGCACCTGGCGCTCGAGGGCCCCGCGCGCTACCTGGACGCGATGACCCTGTTCCGCGCCGAGGAGAAGCGGCGCCTGTTCCGGCCCGCGGCCTTCGAGATGATGGCCGTCGAAGATCCGTGGCGCGCCGAGGCGGAGTGGATGGCACGCCCGAACGGCGACTGGCTGTCGGCCCTGCAGTACCTGGATCTGAAGTCCTACCTGCCTCTCGACATCCTGACCAAGGTCGACCGGATGAGCATGGCCCACGGCCTCGAGACGCGCGTCCCGCTCCTCGACCACCGGCTCGTCGAGTTCGCGGCGACCATTCCGGCCTCCCTGCGCCTGCGCGACGGCGTCGGCAAGCACATCCTCAAGAGGGCCATGAGAGGGGTCCTTCCCGACCCGATCATCGATCGGCCGAAGCAGGGATTCGCCGTGCCCCTGGGGAAATGGTTCAGGGGACGGCTCGACGGGTTCGTCCGCGACCTCCTGCTCTCGCAGGAAAGCCGCGGCCGGGGGATCTTCAGCGCGCCCTACATCGAGGGGCTCATCGAGCGGCACGGCGCCGGGCGGCCGAATGATCTGAAGCTCTGGACCCTGATCTCGTTCGAGCTGTGGTGCCGCACCTTCCTCGACACCCGGACCCCCAGGTTCCAGTCGTCTCCGGCCATGCCCCGGCTCGAGGCGGTCCCGTATCCGGGGACCAGGGTCCCTGCCTGATGAGCCTCCCCCGGATCGCGGTCGTGGCGGCCAGCCTCGACATCCTGGGCGGGCAGGGGGTCCAGGCGAGCGTCCTCGGGCAGGCCCTCCTGGCGGAGGGGGCGGAGGTCCGCTTCATCCCGGTGAACCCGCGGTTCCCCCGCGGTCTCGGCTGGCTGCGTGGCTGGCCCTTCGTCCGGACCGTCCTGAACGAGGCGCTCTACGCCTTGCGCCTGGCCGGGCTCCGCCGCGCCGACGTGGCGCACGTCTTCTCGGCCTCGTACTGGTCGTTCCTCCTGGGGCCGGCCCCCGCGATGCTCCTGGCGCGCGCGCTCGGAAAGCGGGTGGTCCTGCACTATCACAGCGGGGAGGCTGAGGATCACCTGGCGCGCTGGGGCGCCCGCGTCCACCCGTGGCTGCGCCTGGCGGACGAGATCGTCGTCCCGTCCGAGTACCTGCGCGAAGTCTTCGAGCGTCACGGCTACCGCCCGCGGGTCATCCGGAACGTCCTGGACCTGTCCCGGTTCTCCTTCCGGGAGCGCCTCCCGCTGCGGCCGCGCCTCCTGTCCGCCCGGAACCTCGAGGCCCACTACCGCGTGGACGACACCCTCAGGGCGTTCGCCCTGGTCCGCGCCCGGCACCCCGGCGCGACCCTCACCGTCGCCGGCTACGGCAGCCGGGAAGGGGAGCTGCGGCGCCTGGCCGGGCGGCTGGGGACCGCGGGCATCCGGTTCGCCGGGCGGGTGGAGCCCGAGGGGATGCGCCGCCTGCTCGAGGAGTCCGACATCTTCCTGAACGCCTCGGTCGTCGACAACCAGCCGGTCTCCATCCTGGAGGCGTTCGCCTCCGGGCTTCCGGTCGTGTCGACGCCGACGGGGGACATCCGGGCGATGGTGCGCCAGGAGGAGACCGGTCTCCTCGTCCCGCCGCGGGACCCCGCCGCCATGGCGGCGGCCGTCCTGAGGCTGCTCGCCGATCCCGTCCTGGCCCGGCGCCTCGCCCGGGGCGCCCGCCTCGAGGCCGCGGAGTACGCCTGGCCGCGCGTGCGCGGGGCCTGGCAGGCGGTCTACCAGGGGAGCGCGGCATGAGGCTCGACCGGCTCCTTCACATGGGGCCGCCCGAGGTGGCGGAGCGCGGCCGGCAGCAGGCCCGGAAATGGCTGGATCGCTCGTGGGCCGCCGCCCGGCGCGCCGGCCGGGACGATCCGGGGCGCCTGTCCCTCGCCGTGGCGGGGCTTCCTGCCACGAGGGACGGCTCGAGCGGATCCGCGATGCGCCAGGCCGCGGCCGACCTCCTTCTGCGCTTCCGGGAAGGGGCCTCCGGACGCTTCTTCGCCGGCGCGACGCACGCCGAATCCCCCGCGCTCGTGCGACGGCGGATGCCGGAGGAGGCGGCGGCGATCCGGGCCGAGGCCCGGAGGATCCGGGACGGGCGCTTCGACCTCCTCGGCTATCGCGGGCTCTCGTTCGGCGAGCCGATCGACTGGCGCCTGGACCCGGTCTCCGGGCGCAGGTCCCCGCTCGCGCACTGGAGCCGCCTCGATCCGCTCGATGCCGAGGGGTCGGGCGACTGCAAGGTCGTCTGGGAGCTGAACCGCCACCAATGGCTGGTCCGTCTCGGCCAGGCGTACCGCCTGACCGGGGACGAGAAGCACGCCGCCCTCGCGGCCCGGCTGATGGCCGGCTGGCTCGAGGAGAACCCGCCCGGCCTCGGGATCAACTGGGCCAGCAGCCTCGAGGTCGCCCTGCGCCTGATCTCCTGGACCTGGACGCTCCATCTCCTGCGCGACTCGAGGGCCCTCACGCCGGACCTGTTCCTGAAGATGCTCGGGGCGATCCACGACCACGCGGCCCACGTCGAGAGATACCTGTCCCGCTACTTCTCGCCCAACACCCACCTCACCGGCGAGGCGCTCGGGCTGTTCTACGCCGGCGCGGTCTTCCCGGAGCTCCGGGCCGCCGCGCGCTGGCGGAACCTCGGGTCCCACATCCTGCTCGAGGAGAGCGGCCGCCAGGTGCTGCCGGACGGGGTGCACTTCGAGCAGTCCACCTGCTACCACGTCTACACCCTCGACATCCTGCTGCACTTCCTGATCCTCGCCGGGCAGACCGGTACTGCGGCGCCGGCGGAGGTCTCGCGGACGGTGCAGCGCATGCTCGATTTTCTCCTGAACGTAAGGCGTCCCGACGGATCGATCCCGCCCATCGGCGACGGCGACGGCGGGCTGCTCCTGCCGCTCGGGAGGCGCCGGCCGGACGA
>DATNEZ010000016.1:0-2196 GCA_035606645.1 Binatia bacterium | reverse complement strand
GTCGAAGCCGGCGGTGGCCCATCCTGATTTCTCCAGCCGCGCGTCGTAGGTCTCGCCGTGGTAGATCTCCGACATCAGGATGGGACCCGTCGAGGCCTTCCATCCCGCATCGCTGCCGATGGTCTCGCGCCGCCCGTCCTTGTACGTGACCTCGATCTGGGCGAGGAGGCCCAGCCGCTCACCGTAGATGTTCCTCCGCTCTTCCCAGGCCAGGTTGCCGCGATACCAGCCGTTGCCGAGCAGCGCTCCCACCGCGTTGGCCCCGGTCTTGAGGAGCGGCGTCACGTCGTAGGTCTGGTACTGCAGCCGCTTGTTGTAGCTCGTCCACCCGGGCGTGAAGAGCTGATCGCCCACGCGCTGGCCGTTGAGGTACAGCTCGTAGAGGCCGTGCGCGGTGACGTAGGCGCGCGCGCTCTCGACGGGGCCGCTGAGCTTGAACTCGCGGCGCACCATCGGGACCGGCCCCGGCTTCGAGAGGTCGTCCGAGAGGTCGGGCTCGATCCAGCTCGCCTTCCAATCGCCCGGCTCCAGCAGCCCCGTTTCGAACGACGCGGGGGCGCTCCACGCCGATGGCTTGCCCTCCCCATCCCAGACACGCACCTGCCAGAAGTACCGGCGTGCCGACGCCAACGCAGCTCCTCCGTATTCGCGCTGGATGGAGTCGCTCGAGGCCACCCGCCCGGAGTCCCACACGAGGTCCCGGCCGGAGCGCAGGTCCCTCTCGCGGCCCGCGACGCGGACCTGATACGCGGACTGGACGATGCCGCGCGTGCTGGACTGGAGCTTCCAGCTCAGGCGGGGTTTCCTCACGTCGATCCCGAGCGGATTCGCCTGGTATTCCGCGCGGAGAGACGCCACCTCCAGACCCGCGTCCTTCGTCCCGGCCAGCGCCAGGAGCGGGGACGGTGACGCCAGAAGATGAAAGGCGAGAGCGGTGGGTCCGGAAAGCCACAGGCGTTTTCGCAGTCGAGCCGACATGATCACCCTCACTTTTCGTCCAGCTCCTGCTTCGTCACCTGCCGAGGCGCGAGCATCGAGTCCTCCCGTTCCCTCTTCTCCGCCCGCAGCCGTTGGAACTGCGCGAGCGCCTTCTGCTGCTCCGCCGCCTGACCCAGGCTCCGGTAGGCCATCGCGAGCTGGTAATAAGACACTTCGTTGGTGCGGTTGAGGGCGATGGCTTTCTGCAGCTGGCCGATCGCCGGCTCCGGCTTGTGCTGGGCGATCAGCACGCGGGCGAGGCCGATGCGGGCCTCCTCGAAATCGGGGTAGCTCTTGACGGCGAGATCGAACATCTCGGCGGCCCGGTCGAGCTCCCCCGCGCGCCGCTGGATCTCCCCGAGCTCGTAGGCGGCGTCCGCACTCGTCGGGTCGAGCCGGAGCTCCTCCTCGAACTCCTTCACCGCCTCCGTCCGCGCGCTCGACGCGTCGGCGTCCGACAGCTGCCGGGCCCGCAACAGGAGGGACCGGCCGATGCGGAAATGGATCCCCGGCCGTCCCGGCCCGAGGGCCAGGACCGCGCGGTATTCCCGGATCGCCGCGTCGTAGGAACCCTGGCTCTCGTTGGCCTCGCCCGCCGCCTGATGCATGAAGACGGAGTCGGGGGCAACCCTCCGGAGCTTCATCGTCTGCAGGTACGCGAAGTTCCCGAACAGGCGACCGCCGTGATAGAGCACTTCGGGATCGTCCGGGTACAGCCGGCCCAGCTCCAGCGCCACCTCGACCGCCTTGTCGTCCTGCTCCAGCCCGGTGTACGCGCGGGTCAGCTGCAGACCCGCGAGCCGGCGCAGGGGATCGTCGACGGTCTGCTTGAACGCCTTGCGCAGGCCGGGGAGCGCCTCCTTGTACTGGCCCAGCTCGGAGAGACAGAGCGCCAGCAGGATGTCCACCTTCGGCAGGCCGGGCTGCAGCTTCAAGGCTTGACGCAGGGCGGGGACGGCCTTGGCAAAGGCGTGCTGCTGGAAGTAGACGAGGCCCAGTTGCGCGTGCACCTCTGCGGTCTGCGGGGAGAGATCCCGCAGCTTCTCGTAGGCGCGGGCCGCATCGTCGTAGCGTTGCTCGGCCAGGGCTCGTTGCGCCTCCTGTGCGTATCGCTCGAGCGGTCCGGCGTCGGGGCCCTGGGTCTGCGCCGACGGGGCCGCCAGGCACAGCGAGGACACGATCAATAGGAGTCGCCCCATGGGGGAAGGTTGTACTCCG
>DATNEZ010000154.1:0-5660 GCA_035606645.1 Binatia bacterium | reverse complement strand
TGGGGAGACGTCACGCAGGGAACGCGCAGCCTCGGATACGAGATCGGCGTGACGCGCCGCCCCGAGAACCGGCTGCAGTTCGCCGCGACGCTGTCGTACACGCCGTTCCAGGGGTTCGACGGCGGGGACGGGACGGTGTCGGCCGTCTTCCGGGACGACGGGAGGCCGATACTTGCCGACGCCGGGGCCGGCCTGCACGAGATGGAGTTCGAGGTGGGGAGGGGATTCGGCCCCGTGCACGGAAGCCTCGCCGGCAGTCTCGGCCGCGTGGAGGGCCGGCTGAGCCCCTGGCTTCAGGAGGCCCCGCTCAACACCCTCAAGCCGGGCGAAGCGCGCTATTACCTGACGTCGCTTCGGGCGCAGTTCCAGCCGACCGATACGGAGCTGCGCATCGACTACCAGAGGGTGACCGGGTCGATGCAGCCCGGCGATCCGGCGGGGGACGGCGCCCTCGACTACCGCCGGCTCGACCTCGCCGTCTACCAGGATCTTCCCTGGGTCGTCGCGAACTCGCGCTTCAGGGTCCTGATGTCGTACCAGGGGCTGCAGTACGAATCGCTCGACGATTTCGGCCTGCCCGACTCCGGCGCCACGTCGCGGGTCACCGGCGGCGTGGACATTTCGTTCTGACATGAGAAAGGCCCTCGTCGTCGCGATTTCGGCCGCGCTCCTGTCCTGGGGCTCGGTCTACTTCTACAACCAGGTGACCCAGGTGGCGCCCGAAACGGGCGTCGAATGGGTCGACTCGTCCCGGGGCGTGGTCGCCGATGCCGTGATCCCGCGATCGGTCGCGTGGAAGGCCGGCCTGCGTCCGGGCGACAGGCTGCACGCGATCGACGGCCGGACCATCGCGGCGGCCGCCGACGCCGAGGATGCCCCCCTCACGGTCCCCAGGGGCATGGCGCTCTCGTACCGCGTCGAGCGCGACGGGGAGGACGCGTCCTTCCTGGTCAGGCCGAACTGGGTCGGCGGGGGGACGCCGGTCTACTACTACCTGTCGCTCGTCGGGCTCACGTTTCTCGGCGTCGGCGTGGTCGTCTGGATGCGGGCCACGAGGGCGCGCGCGGCGATCCCGTTCGCGGTGCTCTGCCAGGCGATGTTCCTGGTCCTGGTCCTCAAGAGCACCGGTCAGGGGGGCTGGTTCGACTGGTCGGGCTACTGGGGCGACCTGGCCGGATGGCTCCTCGCGCCGGCCCTGTTCCTGCACATCAACTGGGCGCTGGCGGACGAGGACGGCGGCCCACACCGGCGGCGCCTCCGCCGGGCGGCGTTCTACGTCCCGGCGATCCTGCTGTTCGCCTACAACCTCTACCTGGTCCCGTTCAAGCAGGTCTATCGCTTCTCGGACCCCCTGACCGTCATCCGGCTGAAGGAGCGGCTCGAGGAGGTCTACATCGCCGTCTTCGTCATCATCGGCATCGTCAAGGCGGTGCGCGCCTACATGGGGGCCGCCCGCCTGCAGACGCGCTGGCAGCTCAAGTGGATGGCCTGGGGGAGCCTGGTCGGATTCCTGCCGGCCGCGCTGTTCTACATGGTGCCGCACTCCCTCAACATCCGCATCGGCGGCTGGAGCGAGCTGTCGCTTCTGCCGATGGCGGTCATCCCGCTGGCCTTCGCCGCGGCCATCGTCCGCTACCGGCTCCTCGATCTCGATATCTTCCTGAAGCGCGGCATCGTGGCGATCGGGCTCCTGCTCACGGCGGGGGCCACGTACGCCGCCTGCTATGTCCTCATGGATCGCGCGGCCGGAGGCATCTCGCCGCGCGGCCTGAATCTCGCCCTGATTCTCGCCACCTTCCTGATGGCGATCTTCTACCCGCGCGTGCACCGGCGGTTGAAGAGCGTCGTCGACCAGTTCTTCTACCGCGAGCGCTACGACTACCGCAGGACCCTGAACGAGTTCAGCGAGGCGCTGAACCGCGAGCTCAGCCTGCCGGCGCTGCTCGGCAAGTTCCTGGCGCGGGTGGAGCGGACGTTCAACCTCGAGGTGGCGCGCGTGTTCGTGCGCGAGTCGCAGGGCCGGCGCCTGATCACCGACCCGCCGTCGCGGGCGATCGATCTGGACGATCCCCTGGTGGCGCTCCTCAGGAAAGTGGACTACCTGTCCCTGCGCGATCATCCGGGAGCGCCGGAGACCGGGACCGGCGCCTACCTGATCGAAACGCTGGGGCTCGAGTACCTGTTGCCGATGACGGTCGAAGGGGAGGTCGTGGCGATCCTGGGGGTCGGCACGCCGCGCGGCGGCGAGCCCCTGACCAGCGAGGACATGCAGCTCCTCATCTCTCTCTGCCGGCACGCCGCGGTCGCTTTCGAAGGCGCGCGGCTGTACAGCGCCGTGAACGAGAAGGTGCGCGAGGTCGAGGCGCTCCGCGAGTTCAACGAGAGCATCCTGGAGAGCAGCCGCGTCGGCATCCTGGTCACGGACTCGGGCGGCCGCGTGGTGAACGTGAACCGCGGGTTCGAGGTGCTATACGGCGACAGCCGCGACCGGATCCTGGGACAGTCGCTGTCGCAGGTGATGCCGGCGGGCGTGTTCACCCTGGCCACGGACGAGGCGGCCCCGGCGCACGGGCAGGACCTGCCGGACGGCGGCATCAAGGTCTATCGATCGTCCCTGCGGACGCGTGACGGTCGCCGCCTGGTGGTCAACCTGACGCAGGCCGCGCTGCGCGACCCGGCGGGCCTGCCGCGCGGCCGGGTGATCACGATCGACGACGTCACCGAGAACGTGGTGCGCGAGCAGGAGCTGCAGCGTCGCGAGCACCTGGCCTCCATAGGGCTCCTGGCCTCGGGGATCGCCCACGAGGTGAACACCCCGCTGACCGGCATCTCCTCCTACGCGCAGATTCTCCTGGGCCAGCGCGCGGCGGACGATCCGGAGTACGGGATCCTCAAGAAGATCGAGCAGCAGGCCTTCCGGGCGGCGTCGATCGCCTCCAGCCTGCTGAACTTCTCGCGGCAGCGTGACGGCGATTACCAGGCGCTCGACATCAGCGACATGGTGACCGAGACCCTGGACCTGTTCCAGGCGCACCTGCGCGGCCGGCGCATCGATCTGCTGCGCCGCACCGGCCAGGAGAACCTCAGCGCCAACGGCAACCGCGGGCGCCTGCAGCAGGTCCTGATGAACCTCCTCCTGAACGCGGTCGACGCCATGCCCGGAGGCGGGACCCTGACCGTGTCCGCCCGCGGCGAGAACGGCAGGGTCCAGATCGAGGTGGCCGACACCGGGTGCGGGATAGCGCCCGAGCACATGGACCGGATCTATGATCCGTTCTTCACGACCAAGCCCCGCGGGCAGGGGACGGGACTGGGTCTTTCCGTCTCGTACGGCATCGTCAAGGAGCACGCCGGCACGCTGTCGGTCGAGAGCGCGCCGGGAGAGGGCTCCCGGTTCCTGATCAGCCTGCCCGCGGTCGACGCGAGGAGGGTCTCGGCATGAAGGGGTCCAGGGTCGAAATGCTGGACAGGGAGCAGCCCCTCAACGCACGGGGGGAGGTCGCCCGGGTCCTGGTGATCGACGACGAGCCGATCATCCGGGAGGTCCTGCAGGACATCCTGGCGCGCGAGGGGTATCTCATCACGCTGGCGCCCGACGCGGAGACCGGGCTCCAGGCGCTCGACCAGCATGAGTTCGACCTCATCATCCTCGACCTGATGCTGCCCGGGCTCGGCGGCTTCGAGGCCCTCAAGGAGATCAAGAGGAAGGACCCGGACGGCGTCGTGGTGATGATCACCGCGTACGGCTCGGTCGAATCGGCCGTCCAGGGCATGCGCATGGGGGCGCACGACTACCTGATCAAGCCGTTCAAGAACGAGGACGTCCTGCGCACGCTCTCCACGGGGCTCAGGCACCGGCGGCTGCTGGCCGAGAACCGATCGCTGCGGCGGGCGCTGGAGGGGCGGGCGCGCTTCGGCGAGCTGGTCGGCCGGAGCGCTTCGATGCTCGAGCTCTACAGGCTGATCGAGCAGGTGGCGCCGAGCCGCTCGACGGTCCTGGTCCAGGGGGAGAGCGGCACCGGCAAGGAGCTGGTCGCCCAGGCCATCCACCTCAAGTCGGGGCGCCCGGCCGACGCGTTCGTCGTGGTCAACTCGGGGAGCATGCCGGCGGACCTGCTGGAGAGCAACCTGTTCGGCCATGTGAAGGGGGCGTTCACCGGGGCGATCCAGTCCAAGAAGGGGCTGTTCGAGGTGGCGAACGGCGGCTCGATCTTCTTCGACGAGATCAGCACCGTCAAGGCCGAGGTCCAGGCGAAGCTCCTGCGGGTCATCCAGGAGAAGGAGTTCCTCCCGCTCGGCGCCGTGCAGAGCGTGCAGGTCGACGTGCGGATCATCGCTGCGACGAACATCGACCTCCAGGAGCTGGTGATGCGCGGAGAGTTCCGCGAGGACCTGTACTACAGGCTCAACGTGATCAACATCAAGCTGCCTCCCCTGCGCCAGCGCCCGGAGGACATCCCCCTCCTGGTCGAGCACTTCGTGGCCAAGTACGCCGCCGAGAACGGCAAGGCGGTCCAGGGGGTCGCCCCGGAGGCGCTCGCCCTGCTCGTGGAGCACCCCTGGCAGGGGAACGTGCGCGAGCTCGAAAATGTGATCGAGCGGGCGGTGGTCCTCTCCTCGTCGCCCGTCATCGGGGTCGACCTGCTGCCCGAGATGCTGCAGGGGGATCGGCCCCGACCCCTTCCGGCCCCGATCCCGATGGACGGGTCGATGTCCTTCTACGAGACGATGGAGCGCCTCGAGAGGGAGATCATCCTGGAGACCTTGAAGAGCGTCAACGGTGTGCAGCGGCGGGCGGCGGCGCGGCTGGGCCTGAACCCGACCACCCTGAACGAGAAGATCAAAAGGCTCAAGATTCAATATCGTTAGACCCCTGTCGGGGAACCCCTGACCCCCCCCTGCTGCATACGCCCCGCACGGTACCCCTCATCATCTTCTTGACACATCGAGGCTTGACGGTAGAATTACCCAGCGCGCAGGAGGCCGCCCGGTGCGGCAGGGCCTGACGCCTTTCTTGACAGGCTATTGCACGATTTCATACACTTGACGGGAACCGTTCACAGCAGGACTGATCGTAAGGCCGGTGCAAACTTAGGGGTCCCGGGGCGCTGCGGCCCTACTCGGAGGTTCATCCCGATGGATGCCAGACGATTCCTCCTGCTTGCCGGCTGCCTGGCAGTTGTCTTCACGACGCTCTGCCTTCCGGCTTTCGCCCAGAGTAGCGCGGGTCTCAAGGGCACGGTCGTCGACAAGGACGGCGCGCCGCTTCCCAGCGCCCGGGTCACGATCAAGAACGACTCCCTCGGAGTGAACCAGGGAGCGGTGACCGACGCCAAGGGGGAATTCCGGATCGTCCCCCTGCCGCCCGGCAAGGGGTACGTCATTGAGTTCGCCTTCCCCGGGATGGGGACGATCAAGATAGACGCCGAGGTCGCCGCGGGCAAGCTCTTCACCACCACCATCACCCTGCGCCCCAGCGCCGAAATGACGGAAAAGGTGAGGGTCACCGGCACGACCGACGTGGTCAATACCGAGACGACCACGACCTCGACGACGTTCACCTCGGAGTTCATCGACTCGCTGCCGATCCTCGGCCGGGATTACCAGGACGTCCTGACCCTGGCGAGGATCGGCAGCGAGTCGATGAACTCCGAGGTGAA
>DATNEZ010000089.1:0-2853 GCA_035606645.1 Binatia bacterium | reverse complement strand
GGCGCCGGCGACGTGAACGGCGACGGCTACGACGACATTCTCATGGGCGGCTGGAAGGGCTTTTCGGGAGAGCCGGGGGTCGCCCAGGTCTACCTCGGCTCATCCGCGGGGCCGGCCGCCACGGCCGCCTGGACCCGGAGGGGCGACTTCCTGAACGGGCACTTTGGCACGTCCGTGGCCGGCGCCGGAGACCTGAACGGCGATGGCTACGGAGACGTGGTCATCGGCGAGCCGGACTATGACCGGTCCTTCCAGGAAGAATCGGTGGGACGTGCCTACGTCTTCCGCGGCTCGGCCTCGGGGCTGCAAACCGACTACTCCTGGCTCGCCGAGGGGGACGGCGCCTTCGTCTCTCTGGGGTACATCGTGAGCCCGGCGGGAGACGTGAGCGGCGATGGTTTCGGCGACCTGCTCGTGGGGACCATCAGTCTCACGGCAACAGGACGGGTCTTTCTTTACGAGGGAGCCCTCGACAACCGGCCGCCGGTGGCCCGGATCAACGCGCCGGCGCAGGTGGAATGCACCTCACCGGCGGGGGGACCCGTGAGCCTGAGCGGCTCGGACTCGAGCGATCCCGATTCCACGCCGGGGACCCGGGACGACATCCGGACCTTCGAATGGTTCGAGCACTACGGGGGGCCGGCCCAGGCCCTCCTGGGTACCGGAGAGACCCTCTCCGTGACTCTCCCGGTCGCTGACCATCTCGTGACGATCCGAGTCACCGATGCCTCCGGTGCGACCGGCACCGCCGAGGCGCTCGTCCGGGTGGCGGATACGACACCTCCGCGCATCACCCTGGCTCTTTCCCCCTCGCAGATCTGGCCGCCCTCCCACCGGATGACCTCGATCCACGCCACGGTCGGCGTGTCCGATCTCTGCAGCGCTACGAGCGCCACCCTGCTCCTGGTCGCCAGCGATGAGCCGGACGACGCCCCCGGGACCGCCGACGGCAGCACCCTGCAGGACATCCAGGGTGCCTCGTTCGGAACGGCGGACTTCGATTTCAAGGTACGGGCGGAGCGCTCGGACACGGGGGATGGCCGCGTCTACCTGGTGACCTACCGGGCGCTCGACGCCGCGGGGAATTCCTCCGCTTCCGCGGCCCTGGTGACCGTCCCGTACTCCTTCAAAGGCCTCGGCGGCACGGGCGGTTCCCAGCCGAAGCAAGGATCGTCTCTGTTCTTCCCCACGCTCCGACGGAACCGCTGACCGCTGCGACTGATAACATGCGATGCGGAGACACGACATGCGCATCGCGACGTGGAACGTCAACGGCCTGCGGGCGCGGCTTGAATTCCTGCTGCTCTGGCTGCGCGAGCGCCGCCCCGATCTGGTCGGGCTCCAGGAGATCAAGCTCACGGAGGAGCAATTCCCCCACGCCCTGCTCGAGGCGGAGGGGTACCGCGCTGTCGTCCACGGGCAGAAAGCCTGGAACGGCGTCGCCATCCTGAGCCGCCATCCCGTCACCGTCACGCAGAAGGGGCTTCCGGGGCAGGAGGAGCTCGGAGCGCGGCTGATCACCGCCGAGGTGGACGGGCTGTCGTTCACGACGGTTTACTGCCCCAACGGCAAGGACCTGGGGCACGCGGACTTCCCCCGGAAGCTCGCCTGGTTCGAGTCGCTCGCGGCCCATCTGCAGAGCCTGCACCGGCCCGACCGCCCCTCGGTGCTGTGCGGCGATTTCAACATCTGCCCGGCCCCGATCGACAGCTGGAACGAAGACCTGCTGCGGGGCACGATCTTCCACACCGACGAGGAGCGCGCCCGGTTCGCCGCGATCCTCGACGGCGGCCTGCTCGACATGTTCCGCCGGCTCCATCCCGAGGCGCGGTCCTACTCATGGTGGGACTACCGGGCGGGCGCCTTCCCGCGCAACCAGGGGCTGAGGCTCGACCTTCTCCTCGCGACCCGGGACGTCACCGAACGCATGCGCTCCATCGAGATCGATCGCGACTACCGGAAGAAGAAGGACGACAGGATCCCCTCGGATCACGCCCCGGTCTACGCCGACCTGTGAGCACGCCGTCGCCCTCGACGACTCAGGGCTTGATCGTCAGGCTGAGCGCGTTCGAGTTGCCGAGGCCGAGACCCTTGCCGAGCAGGGTCACACGGTACACGCCCGGGCGGTCGATCCGGTAGCCGCCGGCCCCGTTCAGCATGATCTTGAGCGTCGTCGTGGCGCCCGGCTGGAGCGTCATCATGCTCACCGGGCCCTGAGCGGAGACAGGATCGCCGATGGCAACACCCTGGGCGTCGAAGATGCGGAAACGCGCGCTTCCATCGGCGACCCGAAGCGCCGCCGGCAGCTGCACCGCCCTGGCGGACTGGTTCTCGATCGTCATAGAGAGCTCGATGGGCTCCCCTGTCCGGTATTCAGAGCGGGGCGCCGAGATCCGCATGACGACGCCTTCGATCGGCTTCGCCTTGATCACGTTCACGAAGCCGCCCAGCGCCTGGCCGTACTCGGCGCTCGCGCCGGACGTCCTGCCCCTGGACGCCGGGCCGCGCTTCGCGGGCGGTGGGGGGGGAGGCGCAGGGAGGACGGACGACACCCCGTCCGCGAGCGTGATCACGTCGACGTCGCGTGAGCCGTGGATGGTGGGATTCCCGTCTCCATCGGCATCGGCGACGCCGGGCGCCAGGGTCAGGACGTCCTGGTAGTCCCGGCCCAGGATCGGCAGCGCGTCGACGAAATCCGAGGTGAAGGTAGTAGCCGTGGTGGTTGATTCCGCGGCGACCTGGATGCGCTCGCGCATCTCGACCCCTGCCGGTGCGCCGTACGTCATGTCGTAGCTGACGCCCGGGGGCGTGCAGACCGGCACCTCGACCAGCGCCGGCTTCTCGGGCCCCGTG
>DATNEZ010000072.1:0-2244 GCA_035606645.1 Binatia bacterium | reverse complement strand
GAGGTGCGCCGGTGTCGTGGTCGGCGACCGTTCCGCGGATGGCGCCGACCGGGCCCCCCTGGGCGTGGAGCGGCGCCGCGACGATTCCCAGAAGCGCCGCGGCCAGCAACGACCGTCGCATGGCGCCCCTCACCACGGGTCACGCAGACCGGCGAGCAGGGCATCCAGCCGCCCCTGCATCCCGGCTTGGACTTCGACGTGGTTCCTCGCCAGCGAGCGGCAGATGTCGACGGCCGCGAGCGCCCTGGGCCGGGCGTTCACCAGCCCCTCGGCCTCCGTCAGCGCCCGGCCGTAGAGCGAGCGCGCCGCATCGCGATCCCCGATCGACCAGCGGGCCCCGGCGACAGCACCCCAGGCGCCCGGGCGATCGATCGACGCCGCGGCGGGGGTTTCGCGTTCCGCCCGATCCAGGAGCCGCCGGGCCTTTTCCTTCTCCCCCAGCCCTCCCCATGCGGCGGCCAGGTCGGACAGGAGGGCGGACCGGGTCGGGAGGGTGGGAGGCAACGCTTCGATCACGCCGGCGGCCGCCGCGAACGCCTCACGCGCGCTGGTCGTCTCCTTGCGGGTGAGGTACTCGCGCCCGAGATCCAGAAGCACCTCGCCGCGCTTCCAGCCGGGGACGCCATCGGCCGATCGACGGGCCGCGCCCAGCGCCTGGCTCCACTCCCCCGCCGCTGCGTCCGGCCGGCGGGCCAGGTCGAGGTAGCCGGTCGTGCGCCAGAGCGCGACGTCGTAATCGCGCTCGCCGTCGAGCTCCTCGAGCCGGGCCATGGCCCCCGCGAAGTCCCCCTTGCGCGCCAGGCCGCCCGCGATCGTCGCGGCGGCGCGCCCCGCATACTGCCGCGCATCCGCCGCCGTGACCTCCTGCGCCAGCGCCGTCGATCGCTCCACGTCTCCCAAAACCGCCAGCGCCTGGGCCATGTGGGCGGCGATCCGCGGCCCCCCCCAGTCCGGGGTGGTCAGCCGGATCGCGTCCGCCCGCGCCAGGAAGTCTCGCGCCCGCCCGGGGTTCCCCCGCTCGGCGAAGGCGCGCGCGATGTCGGCGCAGGCGGTCCCCTGTCTCCATCCCTTGATCCTGGCGGCGCGCTCCCCCGCCTCGTCCAGGCGATCCAGGAGGATGAGCTCGGTCACGACCTGCCCCTGCGCCAGGGCCTGATCGTTCGGGTCGGCTTCAATCGCCGTGGCGAAGCGGAAGGCCAGGTCGAGCGGATCCCGCGAGTGCGCTGCGGCGTTTTTCTGTACCCGGGCCGGGGAGCCCAACGGCGCGGCGGACGGAGGGGGAACCGGCTGCGCCGCAAGGGCGCACAGCCCCGCGACCATCGCCGCGATCGGTACGGCAGTTTCCTTGGGCGTCTTCATTCTCATGGTCCTGGCCTCCTGCGCCATTCCGGGCCACGGCAGAACAGGGCGGGAGCGCACGTGGCGCTCCCGCCCGTCCCGCTGGGGCCCGCGAACAACCCTGTTCCCTGCACGTCCGACTACGGACAGGCTGGACTGACCTCCTCCGCGCCCGAGGACGCATACCCGAGCGGCCCCACGCCGCAGGCATTCCTCGCGCGCACCTGGTAGAAGAACGCCGAACCGGCCGGCGGATTGGCCGTGGCGTCGACCGCAGCCTGGTCGACGTCCCCGGTCTCGACGCACACCCTGCTCGCATCGGCGAAATCGACCGGAGCCGTCATGGCAGATCTCGTGACCCGCACCACGTCGTAGCCGGTGGTGTTGAACGACAGCGGCGACCATGTCATCGAGAGCCTGTCGAGGACCGACACGGACGACACTTCGTCGGGGACGGCGTTCGGTGCCGAGGCCGGATCGCAGACCGGCACGTACCCCAGCCGCGAGAGCGTCGACCAGCCGGCCACCCAGTCCCTGCCGGGACCGAACGCGCCCCGGTACGACGCCGGCTCGAAGAAGCCGTCGGCGGGCGTGGCGCGCACGCTCGTGAGCAACGGCCCGCCGGGCGCCGGGCGCGGATCGATCGAGATGATCGGGTCCGGAGCGCCGGGAGACGGATTGTTGCCGCGCTTCATCGATCGGATCGGCAGCGGTGTTGCGCAGGAGCCGTAGCGATTGTTGAGCGAGGCGTTGGTGAAGACGCCGGGGTCGTAGTGGATCTGCCCGGCCACGCCGCCGAACGCCGTGGCGTCGCCGGTCGGCACCGCGCCGCCGTTCCCCATGCACCACCACTCGTCGTTCTGCAGCTCCAGCTGGAACGCCGACGGCGGGTTCAGGTAGAACGGC
>DATNEZ010000056.1:0-5098 GCA_035606645.1 Binatia bacterium | reverse complement strand
ACGCAGGTCGCGCTCTCCGGCTCGCCGGAGCGCGCCGTGCGCGTGATCACCGAGATCCCCAACCCGGATGGCGTCCTCAAGACCGACATGACCGGTTACGCCAAGATCGCCACGGGCAAGCGTCCGGTATGGGACGTCCTGTTCCGTCCAATCATCCGCTGGTTCAAGGTGGAAGTCTGGTACTGGATTCCCTAGGTCTCCTGAGCTCCCTGAGCTCCTCGATATGCGCGATTTTCGCATTCTCTGCCTGACAGCCCCGGGCGCGGCCGACCCCTCGGTCGCCGTCGCGGCTTCCCGGGCCGGCGCGCTGGGGGTGCTCGATCTCGAGCTGGCGTGCGACGAGCCGGCCGCTCTCCTCGCCCTCGGCCGCCTCGCCCGACTGGCCCGCGCCGACTGCGGCGTGAAGCTCGACGGCACGCGCATCCCCTTCCTCGACGCGGTGGCGCGCGCCCTGCCCGGGCGCGTGCGCACGGTCCTCCTGACCCCCGGCGACCCGGATCTCCTGCGCCCCCGCATCGCCGCGTGGCGCGCCGCCGGCGTCGTAGTCCTTCTGGAAACGGTGTCCATGGAGGAGGCCGCGCTCGGCGCGGACCTCGGCGTGGACGGGCTCGTGGCCAAGGGCCACGAGGCGGCGGGGCGCGTCGGCGACGAGACGACCTTCATCCTGCTGCAGCGGCTGCTGACGCGCGGCTCCCTGCCGGTCTTCGCGCAGGGGGGCATCGGGCTGCACACCGCCGCGGCCGTCCGCGTAGCCGGCGCGGCCGGCATCGTGCTCGACGCGCAGCTTCTCCTGACGCGCGAGTCCCCCCTGGGGCGCGCCGCCCGCGAGACGATCGGCCGCATGGACGGCAGCGAGACGGCCCTGTTCGGATCCGAGGTGGGCGAGACCTGGCGGTTGTACGACCGGTCCGGCCACGCCCCGTCGGACGACCTGCGCGGGGTCGAGCGCGTGCTCGACGACGGCGGCCCGGCCCAGGCGGGGCGGCGCGCGGACTGGCGGCGGGCCATCGCCGAGCGCGCCGGCTGGGACGATCCGAAGCGCCGGGTGATGGTCCTCGGCCAGGACGCGGCGTTCGCCGCCGCCCTCGCGAAGAGCTTCCGGACCGTCGGCGGCGTCGTCGAAGGGATGCGCAAGGCGATCGAATCGCACCTCGAGGCGGCGCAGGCGCTCAGGCCGCTGGACGCGGGGTCCCCTCTCGCCGTGTCGCACGGGACCCGCTATCCGGTCGTCCAGGGGCCGATGACGCGGGTCAGCGACACGGCCCCGTTCGCTCTCGAGGTCGCGAAGGGGGGCGGGCTGCCGTTCCTGGCGCTGGCCCTCATGCGCAAGGCAGAGGTGCGCGCGCTCCTCGAAGAGACGCGCCGCGTGATGGGGGACCGGCCCTGGGGAGTCGGCATCCTCGGCTTCGTGCCGATCGAGCTCCGCCAGGAGCAGCTCGACGCGATCGACGAGTTCCATCCCCCCTTCGCCCTGATCGCCGGCGGGCGCCCCGACCAGGCGAAGCGGCTCGAGCGCGACGGCATCGCGACCTACCTGCACGTCCCCTCGCCGGGCCTCCTGAAGCTCTTCCTGGAGGGGGGCTCGCGGCGCTTCGTGTTCGAGGGGCGCGAGTGCGGCGGCCACGTCGGCCCGCGCTCGTCGTTCGTCCTGTGGAACTCGATGGTCGACACCCTGCTCGAGTCGCTCTCCGCCGACCAGCTGGCGGAGTGCCACGTGCTGTTCGCGGCCGGGATCCACGACGCCCTGTCCGCCTCGATGGTGGCGGCCCTGGCGGCCCCCCTCGCCCGGCGCGGCGCGCGCGTCGGCGTGCTGCTCGGCACCGCGTACCTGTTCACCGAGGAGGCGGTCGCCTCGGGCGCCATCGTTCCGGGTTTCCAGGAGTCGGCCGTGCGCTGCCGGCGCACCGTCCTCCTCGAGACCGGGCCGGGCCACTCGACGCGCTGCGTCGATTCGCCGTTCGCCGCCTCGTTCGAGAGCGAGCGCCGCCGCCTCGCGGCCGAGGGGCGGCCGGCCGAGGAGATCCGGAACGCCCTCGAGGCGCTGAACCTCGGGCGACTGCGCATCGCCTCGAAGGGGGTCGATCGCAATCCCGGCTTCGGCCGCGAGCCGGGCGCGCCGAAGCTGCGGCCTTTGACCTCCGAGGAGCAGCTCGTCCAGGGGATGTACATGATCGGCCAGGTGGCCGCCCTGCGCGACGCCACCTGCAGCATCGAGGCGCTGCACCGGGACGTGTCGGTCGGATCGACCGCGCGGCTGGCCGAAATCGCCGCCCGCTCCCCGATCACCGCCGGAGCCGCGACGCGCGAGAAGCCGTCCGACGTCGCCATCGTCGGCATGGCCTGCCTGCTGCCGAAGGCGCCGGGCCTGGGAGCTTACTGGGAGAACATCCTCGACAAGGTGGACGCGATCACCGAGGTGCCGAAGGACCGCTTCGACTGGACGCGCTACTTCGATCCCGATCCGAAGGCGCGCGACCGGGTCTACTCGAAATGGGGCGGCTTCATCGACGACGTGCCGTTCGACCCGATGCGCTACGGCATGCCCCCCAACTCGCTCCCCTCGATCGAGCCGGTCCAGCTCCTGACGCTCGAGGTGGCGCGCGCCGCGCTCGAGGACGCCGGCTATCTCGACCGGGAATTCCCGAGGGAGCGGACCTCGGTCATCCTGGGGGCCGGCGGCGGCATCAGCGAGCTGGGGAACCTGTACGCCTTCCGGTCGCAGCTCCCGAGCTTCATCGACGCCCCCCTTCCCGAGCTCATGGCGCGTCTCCCGGAGTGGACCGAGGACTCCTTCCCCGGCATCCTCCTGAACGTGGCGGCAGGGCGGGTGGCGAACCGCTTCGATCTCGGCGGCGCCAACTTCACGGTGGACGCCGCCTGCGCCTCGTCGCTGGCGGCCCTGTACCTCGCGGTCAAGGACCTTGAGACCGGCAGCAGCGACATGGCCCTCGCCGGCGGCATCGACACGGCGCAGAACCCGTTCATGTTCCTGTGCTTCAGCAAGACGCGCGCCCACTCGCCGCGCGGCCGCTGCCGCACGTTCGACGAGACGGCCGACGGCATCGTCATCAGCGAAGGCCTCGCGATCCTGGTGCTGAAGCGCCTGGCCGACGCCGAGCGCGACGGCGACCGGGTCTACGCCGTGATCAAGTCGATCGCCGCGTCGAGCGATGGGCGCGACAAGGGGCTCACCGCCCCGCGGCCCGAGGGGCAGGCGCGGGCCCTCGATCGCGCCTACGCCAAGGCCGGCTTCTCCCCCGCCACCGTCGGGCTCATCGAGGCGCACGGCACCGGCACGGTCGCCGGCGACCAGGCCGAGACGACGACGCTGAAGCGCGTGTTCGAGGCGGCGGGGGCCGCCCGGCAGTCCTGCGCCATCGGGTCGGTCAAGTCGATGATCGGCCACACCAAGTGCACCGCCGGCGTGGCCGGGATGGCGAAGGTCGCCTTGGCGCTGTACCACAAGGTCCTGCCGCCCACGTTGAACGTGGAAACGCCGAACGCCAAGGCCCGCCTGGACGAGAGCCCGTTCTACGTCAACTCCGAGCTGCGCCCCTGGCTGGCCCCCGCGGCGGGGCACGCCCGCCGGGCCGGCGTGTCCGCCTTCGGGTTCGGGGGGACGAATTTCCACGCCGTCCTCGAGGAGTACGCCGACGAGATCGCCCCCGACCGGCCCGCGCTCCGCGAGCGCTCCGCCTCGGAGCTCTTCCTGTGGCGCGGCCAGTCCCGGGCGGAGATCGAACGCGCGGTCGCGACGGTCCAGGCCGCCCTGGGGCGCGGCGCCCGGCCCGGAATGGCCGACCTGTCGTGGACCCTCTGGCGGCGGGCCGCCGGGACGCCGGACGCCCCGCTCTCGCTCGCCGTCGTCGCCTCGTCGGCCGAGGAGCTGGGCAAGAGGCTCCAGGCCGCTCTCGAGCGCCTGCGCACCGGCGCGACGTCGATCTTCGATCCGTCCGGGACATACTTCACCGAGGCCCCGTTCGGCCGGGGCGGCCGGATCGCCTTCCTCTTCCCGGGCCAGGGATCGCAATACCCCGACATGCTGCGCGACCTCGCGGTCCGCTTCCCCGAGGTGCGCCTCGAGTTCGAGCGGGCCGAGGCCGCGATCGCCGGCCGCCTCCCGCAGCCGCTCGGCCGCTACGTCTTCCCGCCCCCGGCGTTCACGCCGGACGGGGAGCGCGCCCGGCGCGAGGCGCTGACGCAGACCGACGTCGCCCAGCCCGCCCTGGGGGCCGCGGGCATGGCGGCCCTGCGCCTCCTGCAGCTCTTCGGGGTGCGCCCCGACATGGTCGCCGGGCACAGCTACGGCGAGTACGCCGCCCTGTGCGCCGCCGGCGTGTTCGACGAGGAGACCCTGGCGCGTCTGTCGGAGGCGCGCGGGCGCTCGATCCTCGAGGCGGCGAAGGACGACCTCGGCACGATGGCGGCGATCCCCGAGACGCCCGCCCGGATCGCCGAGGCGCTGCGGCCGATCAAGGACGTCTGGATCGCCAACCTGAACGCGCCGCGCCAGACGGTGATCTCCGGGACGCGCGCGGGCGTGCGGCAGGCGATCGACCGGCTGAAGCAGGACGGCATCGAGGCGCGCCCCCTGCCGGTCGCCTGCGCCTTCCACTCCCCGGTCATCGCCCCCGCCCGCGATCGGCTCGCCGCGGTCCTCTCCGAGGTGGCGTTCGCCGCGCCGCGCATCGAGGTCTTCTCCAATTCGACCGCCGGCGCCTATCCGCGCGATCCCAAGGCGGTCGCGGCGCTCCTGGCGGAGCACCTGGTCGAGCCGGTCCGCTTCGCCGACGAGGTCGAGGCGATGCACCAGGCCGGCGCCCGGCTGTTCGTCGAAGTCGGCCCCAAGAACGTCCTGACCAGCCTGACGCAGCAGATCCTGAGCGAGCGCCCGCACCTGGCGGTCGCCTCCGACGTTCCGGGACGCCCGGGGCCGGTGCAGCTCCTGCACCTCCTCGGACAGCTGGCGGCGCACGCCGTGGCGATCGACCTGGATCGCCTGTTCCTGGGCCGGACGGTGCGGGACCTGGACCTGAACGCTCTCGAGCTCGACAGCGCGGCGCTGCCGCTCTCCCCCGCGACCTGGATGGTCAACGGC
>DATNEZ010000031.1:0-11714 GCA_035606645.1 Binatia bacterium | reverse complement strand
CAGCCCCAGGCGATGCTCGCCGAGCAGCGGGTGGAGGAGGGGGTTCTCGACCGCGTGCTGCGCCGCGTCCGCCGCCGACAGGGTGATGGTGATCACGAAGTCCGTGGCCGCGAACCCGAGCAGCGCCAGGACGAAGATCTTGCCCGACCACTCGGGGAGGAGCGCCTCGAGCATGGCGATCGAGCCCTGCCCGGCGTACGAGCGGTGCGCCACCTCGGCGTACACCGGCACGGCGGCCAGGAGGGTCACCAGCACCAGGATCGACGTCGCCGCCGGCGCCAGCGCCCCGGCGGCCAGAAGGGCGATCCCCGGCTGGTAGCCGAGCGTCGAGAAGTAGTCCACCCCGGTCAGCCACAGGACCTTGTACCAGGGATGCGCCGCGCCGCCGTTCGGCTTCGGCTCCGACAGGCGCTCCCCACTCGTCATCCAGCGGCCGAGCGCGGTGCGCGGCGGCGTGGTGCGCGGGGCGGGCAGGAGAGGAATGGTCGTCTCGACCGTCATCGCGTCCTTCCTTCAGCCGCCGATTCTAACCATAGTGGCGCCGAGAGTGTGGAGACATGTCACGTGCATGGAGCCGTTCGCCGGCGGTAGCCGTCCGCGGACGCAGTGCCGCCGGGACGCCCCGGAGTCTGTGCTAGGATCGCGCAGTTTTTCCTCGGGTTCACCCATGAGCGCACCCGTTCTCTCGGGAGATCTGCGGGCCTTCCCGCTTCCCGACGTCCTGCTGATGATCGGCACGAACCACAAGACCGGCGTGCTGCGCTGCATCCAGCCCGGCGCCACGAAATCGATCGAGTGGGAGCAGGGGGAGGTCGTCTTCGCCCGCTCGAGCATGCCCGGGGATCGCCTCGGGGCCTTCCTCCTGTCGCGCGGCAAGGTCAGCGCGGCGCAGATCCAGCAGGCCTCCCCGATGGTCGGCTCGTCGGACCGCCTCGGCAGGGCGCTCATCCGGATCGGGGCCCTGACCCCGTCCGAGATGTGGACCGCCGTGCAGGGACAGGTCAAGGAGATCGTCTACTCCCTGTTCCACTGGCGGGAGGGGCAGTTCGAGTTCCGGGAAGGCCCCCCCATGAGCGAGAAGATCTCCCTCGACGTCACCGTCATGAACCTCATCATGGAGGGGACTCGCCGCCTGGACGAGTGGTCCCGCGTCAAGGAGAAGATCCAGAACGACCGCATCGTCCTGGCCCCGCTGAAATCGACCGCCGAGCTGGGGTCCTCGGCGAGCCTGTCGGACTTCGAGAAGGTCGTCCTGGGCCTGGTGGACGGACGGCGCACGGTGCGCGACGTCCTCGTCCTGGCCCGCCGGGGCGAGTTCGAGACCTGGCAGGCGCTGCACGTCCTGTTGTCCGCCGGCGTCATCCGCATCCAGCTGCTGGCGCTCGATCCGGCCGAGGGCCCTCACGGCGCGCCGCCGTCCGACGACGCGGCCCTGGAGAAGGCCATTGGGCAGTACGGGGGGGCCATCGCCATGCTCCTCGAGCGCGCCGGCGCCGCCGCCCCCGGCGAGCTGCCCCGGCTGCGCCGGATCCTGCGCGATGCGTCGTTCGACAAGGCCGAGCTCCTGAAGGAAGTCGCCGTCGATCCCGAGGGGCGCATCGATCGGCGCATGCTGCTCGCCAACGTCGCCGATTACCCGCCGGGTCAAAGGGCCCGGCTCATGCAGGGGGCGCTCGAAAAGATGCTGCGCCTCCTGGTCGACGATCTGCGGGACAGGATTCCGGTGGACGACATCGCGGCGGCGCTCGGGCCCGCCGATTAGCGGCTCCTACCGGGCCCGGGCCATCAGGGCACGGGCTATCTCGAAGCGCGCCCGCCCCGGAGGCATGTCCTTGATGATCTTCAGGAGCGCGTCGCGTTCCGCCTCGGCGAGATCGAGCCCCAGCCCGGTCGCCGCGGCCACCTCCTCGGCGACCTCTTCGTAGAGGGCCAGGGGATCGGCGGATCCCCCCGCCGGCCAGTCGAACGTGGCGCAGACCGGCTGGAGCTCGGGCGGGACCGGCAGACGCGGCGCCGTGAGGACCAGCATCGATCGGGCCGTCTCCAGCTCCATCGCCATCTCGCGCAGGAGCCTCACCACCGCCTTGTCCTCCAGCCAGGTGCGGAAGTCGGCGAAGAGATACAACCCGTTGCTCTTGTGACGGTGGATGAACTCCAGCGCCCGCCCCGGCTCGCGATAGATGTCCCCCATCAGCTGGCCGTTCTCCTTCACCAGCCCCTTCCCCGCCGACCAGACGTAGAACTCCCGCTGCAGGGAAGCCGCCAGGTTGCGGAGGGCGGCGATCGCCCCCCTTTCCTCCCACGTCTGCAGGCAGACGATCGGCACCTGCATGCGGAGCTTCCCGGTGTCGAACCGGCTCGCCGTCCGGAAGATCCCTTCCAGCGCGGCGGGGATCTCGGGGACCGCCTCCTCGGGCGGAGGGGCGAGCGCCGGGGCCGATGCGAGGGCCGCGGCCTGTGCGGCGGACGCTGCGTGCGCGCCGGGTGCTGCGGCCGCATGCCGCGGAGCGGGCGCGGGGACGGCGACCGGAGGGCGCGGCGCGGGTGCGGGGGCGGCAGCCGGAGGATGCGGTGCGGGCGCATGGGCGGCTGTCGCGACGCGTGGCGCTGGGGCCGGAGCGGCCACCGGAGGAACCGGAGCGGAGGCCGGAGGCGCCGCCACCGGGCGCGGTGCCTGCGCCTGGGCCGGCGGACGCTGCACAGGGGCCGGAGTTGGCGGACGCTGCACGGCGACCGGGGCCGGCGGATCGGGCGGTGGCTCCGGAGCCGGCGCGGCAGCGCGGGGGACCGCGGCGACCGGCGGCGCGGGCTTCGGGGCGGCGCGCAATCCCTGCCCGTTCGCCGGACGCAGAGAGGCCGCCGGGGAGGGCGCCACGGCGATCGGCCCGGGGGCCGGTCGCGCCGCGACCGGTGGAGCCGCGGCCACCGGGGTATCGTTTCCCGTCAGATCTCCATTCCACGCGTCGAAATCGGGGAGAGGCCCGGAGTCCGGAACTGCGGGCGCCGGCGCCGCGGCGGGGACCGCCGCGGGCCTCGCGGCCACCGGCTTCGCGGCGGCCGGCGGAGCGACGGCCGCGGGCTTGCCCCCCGCGCGCGCCGCCCGCGCAGCCGCCACCGCCTTGTTGATCTCCGCTTCGATGAGCTCGAGGTCGTCGAACGGCTTGAGGATGACGCTGCGCGCCCCGAGCTTGCGGGAGGTCTCGACGCTCTCCGGCGTGGCGTTGGCCGTCATGACCAGGATCTCGGGCTTGAAATTGATCTTCTTCATGTCGGCCATCAGCTCGAGACCGGTGAAGCCGGGCATGTGGATGTCGGTGAGGACCACGTCCACGCGGTTCGACGCGAAGAACTTGACCGCCTCCGGCCCGCTCCCGGCCGACAGCAGCAGGATGTCCTGCCTCCCCGCCAGGAGCTCGTTCAGGAGATTCCGGATGTTCGGGTCGTCGTCGATGATCAGAAGGTTGCAGACGTCCATGGTCTCCTCAGCGCAGGTTGATGATCCGCACGCGCTTCTCTCGCTGCGGCGCGGGGGCCTCGGCCGCGTCGGCCGGCGCCTGGGCCAGCGGCATCCTGATGGTGAAGGTGGTCCCCTGGCCGACCCGGCTCTCGACCGCGATCTCCCCCTTGTGCTCCTTGACGATGCCGTACGAGACCGACAGGCCGAGCCCGGTCCCCTTGCCCACCGGCTTGGTGGTGAAGAACGGATCGAAGATCTTGCTCACGACCTCCGGCGGAATGCCGCTGCCCGTGTCCGTCACGCGGATGCGCGCCGTCCCTTCCCCGACGATGTCGGTGAAGACCGTGATCGTCCCCTCCCCCTTCCCCTCCATGGCGTCCCCGGCGTTGATGCACAGGTTGAGGAGCACCTGCTCCAGCTGGTTGGCGTTCCCCGTGACGTGCAGGGGCCGGTCGCACAGGCGGGCCTCGACCTTGACGTCCTTCATCATCAGCTGGTGCGTGACCAGCTTCACGGTGTCGGAGACGACCGCGTTGAGGTCGATGACGCTCATCTCGGCGGTCTCCTGGCGCGCGAAGCGCAGGAGGTTCTTGAGGATCTCGAGGGAGCGCTCGGTCTCCTTCTCGATGGTCTTGAAGTACTCCGACATCGGGTGATCGCCCGGCAGCTTCCTCTGTCCCATCTGCGCGTACCCGCGTATGGAGGTCAGCGGGTTCTTCACCTCGTGCGCGATCCCGGCCCCGAGCTGACCCAGGGCGCTCATCTTCTCCGACTCCATGAGTCGCATGTTGGCGTCCTTCAGGGCCTTCTCGCGCGCCGACAGCTCCTCGGTCATGCGCTGGAAGCGCATGGCGAGCGCGCCGATCTCGCCGCCGCCGGCCGTCTCCACCTGCACGCCGAACTGCCCCTGTCCGATCTGCTCGGTGGCGCGCGTCAGCGCGACGAGGGACCTGGTGAGCGAGGAGGCGAACAGGAACACCAGGGCCAGGGCGCCGAGGCAGACGATCCCGGCGATCAGCAGGGAGCGGGTCACCAGGCGGCGGGCCGCCTCGAAGGCGCGGGCCTTCGGGATCTGCACGATCGCCCAGAGCCCCAGGTCGCCGACCGGCGCGTACGCCGCGAGCATCGGCACCCCGGCGGCCGCGTACTCCCGCGTGCCGGCCGTCCGTGCCTTCCCGGGGAGCAGCTCGGTGAAGCCGGGGCGCCCGGCGCCGGGCTGCGCGCCCGACACCTCCCTCCCTTCCGTGACGGCGACCAGCGCCTTGCCGCCTTCGTCCGTGACGTAGATCTCGAACAGCTTCGACTCGCCCCGCGTCGCGTACAGCCGGTTGAGCGGAAACTCCGCGACCAGGACCGGGCCCCGGGCGCCCGCATCGGACGCGGCCGCACCCGGCGGCGGCAGACCCCGCACCGCCAGGGTGATGGTCGGCAGCTTCGCCGAGAGCCCGAGGCGGGCGACGATCGGCCGGTCGGCCGCAGGCCCGTCTCCGGGCGGCAGGGCGGCGGCGTAGGCGGCGTGCACCTTGTCCACCGTCAGGCCCGCGTCGCCGAGCGCCTTCGACAGGAACACGTTCCGCAGCGCGCCGCCCTCCTCCCGGACGCTGAACAGGAGGAACTCGGGGTACTGCCTCAGCATGGCGGAGAGCATGGCGCGCCTATCGGTCCCCTCCGGCACCGGCAGGCGCGCCGCCTCCGCGAAGATGCGCATCTTCTCCGTCAGGTGGCGCACGTTCGCCTGGATCTCGTCGGCGATGCGGATGGCCCGGGAGGCGTTGAGGTCGAAGATGTAGGAGGACTTGTCCTGCTGGAACAGCAGCACCGCCTGGCTCGACACCATGCCGATCGACACGGCGATGATGACGAACATGGCGATCAGGAGCTTGGCCCTCAGCCCCAGGCTCTTCATCCCCCTCCGCTCCCCCGCGGGCCGCGGCCCGCGCTGAATACCCGGACCGGCTCCTAGTTCCCGATCGCGGCGGTCGCCCGCTTCGATCCCTTGTAGGTAATGAGCCTCTTGCCGTACTCCGAGTTGCCGGCCGGGTCCATCGCTTCGACGGTGATCAGGTTGACCCCTTCCTTGAGCGCCAGCGGGAAGACGAACGATCCGTCCGCCCCGACCTGGACCTTCTGCCCGTTGACCCTCACGCGCGCCTCCCGCTCGGTCTTCCCCTTGAGATCGATGCTGGGCGTCGGCGAGACGAACATCTCGGGCGGCGACAGGATCGTCAGCGCCGGCGGGGCCTCGTCGAAGACCGCCTTCACCGATCGGGTGTCGCTGTACGGCCCGGTGAACCCGTCGCCGTCCTGCGCGCGGACGCGCCAGTAGTACGTCCCGGGCTGCTGGACGCGCACCCGGAACGACGTCCCGTCGACCTTCTCGTCGGCGAAGGCGCGCTTGAACGACGGGTCCGTCGCCACGATCAGGCGATAGGCTTTGGCGCGGTCGGCCGGGCCCCACTTGAGCTCGACCTGGGGCGTCTTCTTGGCGAACGCGTAGGTCGCCCCGTCGTCCGGGAAGATCGGGTGCGGGCTTCCCGGCAGGAGGCGCGGCGCGAGGGCCCCCGCCTCAGTCACCCGCGTCACCATCTTCTCCTTCAGGACGACCTCGCCGCCGCGCGGCCCCTGGATCCGGAGCGACCCCGCCAGCGAGGACACGCTGGTGGACTGGTCCGGCATCGTGCGCAGGGCCACGCGCGTCTTCTCCCCCGCCCCGCCCGCCGCCGCACCCGGGCGGATGGTGATCTGCCGCTTCGCGGCGGCGACCTGGATCGCCTTCGCCTGCTCGGCCGCCGGCTTCGACTTCAGGCTGTCGAGAAAGTCGCTCGACAGGAGCGCCAGCGAGATCTCCGAATCCCCCGCGCCGCCGGGACGCGGCTTGATGATCACCAGCGCGTTCTGGTCCACCTCGAGCAGGTCGTCCGGCCCGAACGAGATGGTGGCGGAGGACCGTTCGAAGGTGCGGACCGCGTCGTCCTCGTACAGGGGCATGGGCTCCTTGGCGTCCTCCCAGGCGATCTCGGAGGCGCGGCGGGCCTTGACCGTCTTCTCGATCCCGACCAGCGTGGCGACCGCGCCGGCCGGCGCGGCCGACGGAGCGGACTCCGGCTCGCCGGTCAGGACCGGCGGCGGCAGCTCGGCCGGGGCCGGGGTCTCCACGGGCACCGGGGCGGGCTCTTCCGCGGGGGGGCGCAGGCCGGGAATCAGGTCCCGGTACAGGTAGATCCCGCCGCCGAGCACGGCCAGGACGATCACGAACAGCAGAAACCGGGTCGTCTTCCTCGTTCCCTCTCCCACGTCACCCTCGCGGCCGCGCCCGGGCGTCTCTCAGTACTTGCCCTGGACCCGGAAGAAATACCCCTTGGCGGAGTAGTCGTTGGCCGAGAACTCGTTGTCGGTGAAGTCGGTGAAGTTGTAGCCGACGCCGAGCCTCAGGTGCCCGAAGAACAGGCGGTTCACCTCGAACAGGAAGCCGTCGGAGGCGTTGTCCGCCCCCTCGTCCATCGTCAGGGTGCGGTACTCCAGCGCCGCGTCCCAGGTGTCGCTCAGGTGGTAGTTGAAGCGGTTGATCCACAGGCTGAGCCGGCTCTTCAGATCGGCGACCACCGACTGGTCGATGCGACGGTCGCGGATGGCGTACTTCTCCGTCAGCGACACCCGGCGGTGCAGGTCCACGACCGTCTGCAGCGACAGGACCCGGTCGGTCTTCTCCTCCGGCACCGCCACCTGGACGGCCGGCGGGAGGTTCTGCACCTCGGTGTAGCGCGCCAGGACCTGGATCCAGTCGTACGCCACGGGCCTCAGGGCCACCCCGACGCTCTGCTCGCGGAACACCGTCACGTCGGTGTCGGTCAGGTTGTCGGTCGTGACGCCGTAGTTGAACCGGCCGAGGAGCGTGAAGTCCCTCGTCAGCTTCACCTCGACGGCGGTGCCGGCCAGCCACTGATCGCGATCGGTGGCCGGGGCCGGCAGCCCGGGCGAGGGGGACTCGTCGTGGCGCAGCTCGAACTTCGAGAACACCTTGACCAGGGCGTGGGCGAACGAGGCGTGCACCGAGGCCGCCTGGCGGATCGTGTCGGGCCCCGACGGGGCGCCGTCCACCTGCGTGCGCTCCAGGTTCACGCCGGTGGTGAAGCGCTCGCTCAGCTGCGTGTTCAGCCCGACCACGGTGCTGGTCGAGACCTCCCGGTCGCTGTTCCTGAATTGCTCCTCGCTGTAGAGCCGGGTGCGGTCGCCGAGGGCCGTGGTGGCCCCCGCGGTGAGCGTGCCGGTCATGACGCCGGCGTGATCGGGGGACAGCGTGTAGGTGCCGTACAGCTGCGTCCGCTCGTCCACCCGCGTGGTCAGCCCGACCAGGGCGCCGTCCCCCTGCTCGCCGTCGATCAGCTCCCCCTTCACGTTGACCTTCGGCGACACCTGCGCGTCGACGCCTATCGCCGTCTGTCGCTTCACGCCCGTCGTCGCCGTCGCACCGCCGATCTCCTGCAGGAAGTCGTCCTGGAAGCGGGTGTAGAAGTCGAGCTTCGCGGTCGGCCGGTAGTCGAGGCGCAGGGCGCCGATCCCCTCGGTGGCGTCCGGCGAGGCGACGTTGTCGGTTGCGCGGTAGCGCGCCTCGAGGGTCGCGCCGAACTTCCCGAACGCCTGCCGGTACTGCAGCGTCGAGGTCAGGATGCTCGCCACGCCGGTCACGTCCTTGTTGTCGACCAGCAGCGTCAGCGCCCCGGTCTTGCCCATGGCGAACCCGAGCGTCACCCCCTGCTGGTCGCTCTCGTCCTGCGCCACGGTGAACGACGACGAGAAGCCGCGATCGAGGTGCCTCAGGTACGCGGTCCCCTTCACCGGACCCTTGCCGGTGGCGACCTCGAGCTTGTACGCCTGCGCCTTCCCGGTGGAGAACGGCACGATCTTCTGGCCGAAGCTCAGGCCGCCGTCGGTCGAGAGGTACTGCGGGAGAGCCTCGTCCTGGCTCTGGCTGAACTCCGCGGTCACCCGCGTCGAGTCGGAGATCCGCACCGTCACGTCCCCGCCCTCCAGGGAGTAGGTGCCGGCCGGGCGCTCCTCCTGGATGTAGGTCGCGCCCACGCTGACGTTCTCGCCGAGCGCGGTCTTGGCGCGGCCGCCGTAAGTGTTGACGTCGATCGCCGCGCCCGCCACGTCGGTGTACTCATAGTCCACGATCACGAAGACCGGGTTGCCGTTCAGGATCCCGTCGCTGATGATGGTCGAGGTGTCGGCCACCGACGAGACGGGAGCGCGGAACAGCACCCGGCCTTCCGCGTAGTCAATCTCGTAATCAACGTAATTCCTGCGGGTTACGTTGGCAACCGGGATGCCGGTGATCTTGTCCCGGACCTCCAGGCGGAGTTTTTCAGATCCCGGTACGACTCCCTTGTTCCTCAGGAAGTAGAGCGACCCGCCGGTCCCGGTGAACTCGTCGTGCGCGGGCCTTGTCTCGGGGACGGCGGCGAACACCACCGCCTGGCCCAGAGGCTGGCCGTCCTTGCGCCGCGACACGCTCTTCCAGGCGACCCGGCCGCCGTACAGCGAGCGGTTGAACGAGGAGAACTCGTTCCCGGTGATGCCGGAATTGTAATTGCCCCACAGGGCGCTGCCGTACGGGGCCTCGACGAGGACATAGAAACGCCCCTGGCTGTTGGTGTCGTCGTACGTGCGGCTGCCGTCCCCGTAGACCGGGTAGAAGGAATCGGGATCGAGGTCGCGGAAGAACGTCCGGTTGTCGCGTTCCCCGAGGCGCGAGCCGATCTCCGACAGCTTCCCGTCCCCCGTGTCCATGGAGGCCGTGATCAGGTACTTCCCCTGGATCCGCCCCTTCAGGTAGAAGGCGGCGCGTCCGTCGACCGACAGGTCGTCCTCGAACTTCTCCGGTACCGGCCCAACGGTTGTGATCTTGCTGACCGTGGCGTCCCCCAGGGCCACCAGGAAGAAGTAGTTGCTGCGCACCTCGACCGGCACGCCGACCCGCCCTTCCGTGCTGTTCGGCATCGAGACCACGACGTCGATGACCGACGGCCCCTCCGGCAGCCGGATCGACCCGGCGAAGGTGCCGTTCGAAAGGACCGGCATGCGCCACTTGTTGATCGTCACGGTCGCCTTCGCCGGCGCGGTCCCCCGCACGAACAGGCTGGGGCTGGACAGGACGGCGCCGCGGGGCGGCAGGTCGATCGTGAACTGCGGCACCGGCTTGCGCACGGTGATCAGGTCGAGGTTCTTGTCGACCCCGCTCAGGTTGACCGCCAGGTTCAGCAGGCTGGTGGTGCCGTTCGGCGCGACCGCGACGGCGCCGAAGGTGTTCTCGCCGATCGCCAGCGGCAGGTCGGTCTGGAACTCGCCGGACGCGGCGACCGGCACCGCCTCGCCGTCCAGGAACACCTGGTTCCCGGGATCGGTCCGCCCGCGCACCTTGATCTTGATCGTCGGGTAGCGCACCCCCTCGGCCGTGGACTTCGGCTGCATCAGCTTGATCACGTCCTCGCGCTTGCCGATCTCGAGCCTCACGTCGGTCGTCGGCTCGAGGATGGTGATGGTCGGCAGCATCACGGTGGTCGCGGCCACGCCGCCGTCCTCGGTCTTGATGCCGACGTAGACGCGCCCCTTGTCCTTGACCGGGTCGACCACGGTCCGGAACGAGCCGTCCTCGTCGGTGGGGATGGTCCGGCCGTTCACCACCACCTCGCGGTCGCCGGAGCCCCCGGTCTCCGTGTAGGTCCGCGCCGTCTCGGTGTCCTCGAGCAGGGCCTTGATCTCGACGCGGCGGTTGCGCGCCCGCCCGGCAGGCGTGGTGTTGGTCGCCACCGGGCTCTCGGCGCCACGGCCCTCGCTGATCAGCCGGGCGCCGTCGATCCCCGCGGCCACCAGGTACGCCTTCACCGCCTCGGCGCGCATCAGCGACAGCCGGGCATTCCAGTCGGGCGCCCCGGTGTTGTCGGTGTGCCCGCGCACCACCACCTTCTCGTCGGGATACTTCTTCAGGGTCTGGGTCACCTCCGCCAGGATCCCCATGGCGCTCTGGTTCAGGATGGCGGTGTTGGTCTCGAACGAGGCGCCGGTCAGCTCGAAGGAGATGGCGTTGGTCCGGTTCACCCCGAACAGGCGCAGCGGGCTCTTCGAGAGCGATCCGTCGGCGAACTCGATCGTCAGCTGGTACTGGTAGATCGAGCCCCCCTTCACCAGGACGCCCGACGAGTCCTTGCCGTCCCAGGTGATCCGGGTGGTCTTCCGGTCGGTCCCGCGGAAGCCGCGGATGCGCGTCATCCCGGTATCGAAGATCTCGAACACCCACTCCTTGACGAATCGTTCCGCCGGGTAGGCGATATTGAACACGGCCGGCTTCTCCAGGCGGCCGTTGACGATCCGGAGGTTCCGCTCCAGGCTCATGACGTCCATCTTGACGCGCGTCTTCGGCAGGCGGGCCTGGACGCCGTTGACCACCGCGGTCATGTCGTCGAGGTTGCCGACGACCTCGGCCTGCGCCTGGAGCTTCTCTTCGGTGACCGCGATCCCGTAGGTCCCGGGCCGCCCCTGCCGGATGGTCGTCGGCGGCTTGATCCGGGCGCCGAAATTCACCTTGGCGAGAAGCCCCGGGGTCAGGGTGACGGTCTGCGCCTCGGGCAGCGTCAGGCCGTCGTGGGGCGGCAGGGTGTGGACGTTGATCTTGACCAGCCGATTCCCCGGGCGGACCGCGGCGATGTGGTACATGCCGTTGCCGTCGGTGACCGCGTAGACGCCGTCCTCCATCGCCACCATGACTCCGCCGACGCCGGTCTCCCCCGCCCCCTGCACGCCGTTGCCGTCCTTGTCGTCGAACACCTTGCCGACGACCGTGCCGAGATCGAACTCCGGGTCGTCGAGGAGCGCCACGGTGCTCTCGGCCATGGCCGACAGCGGCTGGGCGATCGCGTCCTGCGCCCGGACCCTGGTGACCAGGTCGCCCACGAGGCCGCCCGTGTTCACCAGCGCCCGGTAGGACAGCGTGATCGTCTGGCCGGAGGCGATGGCGCCCAGCGGGATGAGCCGCGGGATCGCGGGGGCGGGATCCGGCTGGACGGCGCAGACCGGGGCGCACAGCGACAGGGTGCCCGGGACCATCTGCACGCCCACCGGCAACAGGTCGGTCAGGTCGACGTTGGCCACCGCCAGGGTGGTCGGGTTGACGATGGTGACGGTGTACAGGATGAAGTCGCCGCGCCGGATCACCGGCGTGTCCGAGGCGATCGACACCTGCAGGACGTCGCCCAGGAAG
>DATNEZ010000001.1:0-4667 GCA_035606645.1 Binatia bacterium | reverse complement strand
GGCGCCGTCGGTCACGTGCGTGTCGACGAACAGGTCGGGAAGCCAGCGGTTCCACAGCTTCAGGAAGGCGCGGGTCTCGGGAGCATCGGCCTTCATGTAGTCCCGGTTGAGGTTCAGGTTGCGCGCCTGCGTCCGCCAGCCGGTCTCCTCGGGACCGTTCTGGTTGATCCGGTTGTGCGCCGCGAAGCGCTCGTGGCCGTCCGCGTTGTAGATCAGGATCACGACCGGGACGATGCGGTCGAGCAGGGGCGCCTTCTCCTTCGTCACGGCCATGTCGCGCAGGAGCGCCAGCGAGGCGTCCTTGCCGTCCATCTCCCCGGCATGGATGGCGTTCTGCACCAGGACGATCGGCCGGCCGGCGCGGCGCAGGGCGGCCGGGTCGAACACGCCGTCCTTCGAGGCGACGAGCGCGACCAGGTCCCTCCCCTCCCCCGTCTTCCCGAACGTCTCGAGGCGCAGCTGCCGCGGCGCCGCGGCCACCAGTCGGCGGGCGTAGGCCAGGGTCTCGGCGTACCTGGGAGTGGTCCGGTACTCCGCCATCTCGGCCGGAGTCCGCCAGTCGGGGACGCGCGGGGCCGGGGCCGCCGCGGCGGTCGCGAACACGAGCCCGGACAGGAGGACGGCGCGGACAGTGCGCGCCGGGCGCGAAACGCACGATGAGGGTCGCAGCGGAACCATGAGTCTCCTAGCTGTAGGCGACGTCCGGATGCAGGAGTCGCAGGAGGAGGCCGAACGCGGGCTTGTAGACGACGTCGAACACCTGCCAGGAGATCATCAGGCCGATCAGCGACATCATCGGGTTCCGTCTCAGGGACTCGATGAGGCCGCCGAGGAGCCCGGGCATCAGACCCTGCACGATGCCGCTCCCGTCCAGGGGGGGCAGCGGCAGGAGATTGAACAGGAAGAGCAGGACGTTCAGGTTGAGCGCCACCGACAGGAGCAGAGCCACCGCGTAGAGGATCGAGCCCTGCGGCGTGCCGGCCGCCGGCTCCACCAGCTGGCTGAAGTTGATCCGCGGCGGAGGCACGAAGACGCCGCGCGCCAGGAGCACCCTGAGCGCGGCGAAGGACAGCGCCGCGATGATGAGGTTGCCCGCCGGTCCGGCCGCCGACATCGCCGCCAGGCGTCTCGGGTGACGTGCGCCCCATGCGGGATCGAACGGCGTCGAGGCCCAGCCCATCATCCAGCCCGACGTGAAGAACGTCAGGAGCGGCACCACGATCGTGCCGACCGGCTCGCGCCTGATGTGCGGCCAGGGATTGAGGGAGACCTGCCCGCTGTGGTACGCGGTGCTGTCCCCTCCCATCCAGGCGACGAGCGCGTGACACGTCTCGTGCACCGTCAGCGTGAACAGGAACACCACGAACCAGACCACGAACTCCCCGGCGTTCGGCAGCGATTCCACGGGCGCATTCTATCCCGTCCCACTCGCAGGACACCCGGGTGTCCGATCCGGGGTCGACGGCTTCAGGATCGAAACGATGGATCACGAAATGGTCGTCGGCCGCCGCCCCCGGCCTCGTGGCGCGCAAGCGCCTGGGAAGAAACATCCGCTCCGGCCCGCTGGCAGAGCGCTTGCACCGTCTGTCTGATAAACAGGGCCGCCTGGACGGACCGGCACGTCGGTCAGACGGCCCAGGGAGGTGCGGACATGAAGATGCCTTCTCTTCTCGTCGCCGGCGCATTCTCGCTCGCCATGCTCTTTCCGGACAGGCCGGCCGCGTGGGCCCTGTCCTCCGACTCGGCCTGTGCCTACGTCAGCGTCGGCATCGTCACGGGCGCCGCAACGGTTTTCCCCGGAACGGAAATAGGCATCAGCGGCACCCTCAGGAACTGCTCCGATCGAAAGGCGCGTTACACGCTGGTCCTTTCAGGCGTCTCGAGCTGCGGGCAGAGGGCGGAGATCTCCGCCACCAGGCTGACTCTCGGCCCGGGCGAGAACAAGAGCTGGTCGGTGTCGTACGCGATGCCGACGAATACCTGCTCGGGCATCTGGGAGGCGTCCGTGCAGGCGCACGAGGGACGCGAGAACGGCGACACCGCCGCCTCGTCCGGCAGGGCGGTGGCGAGCGGCACCGCGACGGTCATCGTCGACTAGGGGCCTGTCCCGGGCATCAGGTCCGGTTCAGGAGGGCGCACAGCAGGTGCGCCTGGTACAGGGCATCGTAGTCCGCGCGGTGGACCAGCGCCGAGTCAAGACGCGGCACGGACGGCAGCAGCGACTCGAGATTCTCCTTGCTGGTCTCGAACCAGCCGATCCCGAGTCGCCCCATCGCCAATGACTTGATGTCCAGCGACTTGTAGCCGAACGGGTTCGGCAGATTGAACAAGGTGTAGTAGTAGCTGATGTAGGACCAGTCGAAGCCGACGTTGTGCCCGACGAAGACGGCGCGCTCCGCCCCGCGCCGGACGCGCCCCGAAACGAACTCGCTGAAGCGGCGCATCGCCGTTTCGGCCTGCGTCCCTTCGGCCTCGAGCCGCTCGCGCGGGATGCCGTGCACCGCCATCGCCTCCCGGTCGAACCGGCCGCCGATCGGCTTGAGCTCCACGTAGAAGCGATCGTCCTCCGGTTTCCAGACCCCGCCCGCCGCGGACACCGGAACGGCGCCGATGGAGACCAGGTTGTAGAGTCCGGGGACAGGCCCCGAGGCCTCCACGTCGATGCTGAAGAAGACGGTTTCCGGCATCAGCGGGGAAATCCCGGCGGCGGTTCGGAGGTCTCGATCGCGTAGCCGCGGCCGCTCACCGGGTCGGCGGCCGCCAGGACGACCGCCCCGTCGGCGATCCGGAATCCCACGGTGACCTGGATCGTGCCGCGTGCCCCGGGAGGCAGCCCGGTCACGCGCACCCAGCCGAGGTCATGGTTCCGGGCGACGCGGTCCGTCACGCCGCGCAGGACGTGCAGCCTCATCTCCCTCTGGTTGTCGGCGCTCGTCTTGAAGGTCACGAAGCGCATCACCGGCGCCGGCGTCCCCCTGGGCAGAACCGGAGTGAATGCCCCGCCCGCGGTCTCGATCCCGAGCGACTCCCCCAGCCTGCCGTCCGGACCGACGATCGGCGAGACTTGCTCGACCACCAGCATGGCGGGAATGGCCGCCGGCATGCCGGCCATCGGGGCGGCACCGGGGGTCCCCGTCCCCATGCCCGGTGGAATCGGCCCCCCTGCTCCCGGCGATCGGAATGCTCCCCCTGTCGCGGATGGATCCCCCTTGGGCAGGTCGTGCGGCAGCACCAGGATCGCGGCAATCCCGAGGGCGACGATCGCCGCGCCCGCAACCCAGACAACCCGGTTCATCGCCTCCTCCTCACGTCCGGACCCTTCCTGCGCTCACGGCCGGTCATTCTAGAGGAGATCGGCTCGAGATGCAGGATTGGATCCAACGCGGTTGACTTCCTGGGCGATTCGGCGTATCGGTAGCAGCAACATACAGCCCCTTCTCCGGAGGTTGCCGACATGTCCCATCGGCGCGCGGCCTGCCTGTCGTTCGGAATGCTGATTGGTCTCCTGCTGCCTGGATCGATCCTGGCCCTGCCTCTCTACTTCGTGGGGCCGGTCTCCTACACCGTCGGATCGGGCCCGCGCTGGATCGCCACGGGTGACTTCAACCGTGACGGACGGATCGACATTGTCGCGGCGAACCTCAACAGCAACAACCTGTCGCTCCTGCTAGGTCATGGCAACGGCGCTTTCGCCCCCGCCATCTCCCTGCCGACCATCGGGAGCCCGTTCTTCGTCACCTGGGGCGATTTCAATGGCGACGGGTGGCCCGACCTGGTCTACGTCGGTTTTTCGACCGTGGGCATCCTGCTTGGAAATGGCACCGGCGGGTTCGCGGCCGCGCGCGTGGTGTCCTCCGACGTGCCCTCCGGCGTCCATGCGGTCGTCTCCGACTTCAACGGCGACAACCGCCTGGATCTGGCCGTGACCGAAACGAATGCCGGCGACGTGCACATCCTTCTGGGAGACGGCACCGGCGGATTCACCCCCGGCGCCAGGTACGGTCCCCAGAACGGGCTCGCCCTGGCCGCAGCCGACTTCAACCGCGACGGCCGCCAGGATCTCGCCGTTCCCGACAGGACGAACAGTTTGATCAAGATTCTCCTCGGCAACGGCAGCGGCGGATTCAGCGTCACGACGATGCCGTCCGGAGGGATCTTTCCCGTCGCCCTCGAGGCCGCAGACTTCAACAGGGACGGCTTCCCGGATCTCTCCGTGCTGCACCAGTCGACCGGCGGTGTCGCGATCCATCTCGGAGATGGAACAGGCGCGTTCGCCGCGCCCCGCTCATTCAGTCCGGCCGGCACGAATACGCTCGCGGTCGGCGATTTCGACGGCGACGGCAATCTCGATCTGGCCGGCGGGGCCTCGGTGGGTGTTCTTCGCGGAGACGGAGCGGGGGGATTCGGAAATGTGGAGGGGCTCGGCGTGCCGGCGGCCGCTCTCGCCCTTGACGTGGCCGATTTCGACAACAACGGTCACCCCGACCTTGCCGGGATCGGGACGCCCTCCCTGACGGTCGTGGTGCTGCTCAACATGACGATCGACACGGACGGCGACGGAGTCCTGGATCGCGATGACAACTGCAGGACCGTCCCCAACCTCGATCAGCGGGATACGGACGAGGACGGACCGGGAGACGCGTGCGACAACTGCGAGATGTCCAACC
>DATNEZ010000629.1:0-8232 GCA_035606645.1 Binatia bacterium | reverse complement strand
CAGTCGACGAAATGCAGGACGTTGGCGTGCGTGATCACCACCCCCTTGGGCGTTCCCGTCGATCCGGATGTGAACAGGATGTGAGCGATCTCCTGGGGGGGCCTCGCGGGGGCCTCGGGGAGGGCGTCCGTGCCGAGGAGGTCGGCTGCCGAGAAGCGCGGCGTGAACGCCACAGTACCGGGCGGCTCATCCCCCAGCCAGCCGACGTCGATGGCGGCGCCCCGGTCCGCCAGGATCTCGTCGAGCGTCCGGCCGACCGGGCCGGCCGCCAGGATGAAGCGCGGGGCGCACGAGTCGATCATCTTCGCCAGGCGGGGGGCCGGGCTCGACGGATCGAGCGGCACGTAGATGCACGCGGCCCGGTAGATCCCGAGGAGCCCCACGATCGCCTGGAGGGATTTCGGCATCAGGAGACAGACCCGGTCCCCCGGCGCGCAGCCCTCCGCCACGAGCCGCGCCGCCAGCCGCCGCGAGCGGGCCTCGAGGTCGGCATAGGTGAGGGCGTGCCCGCAGTCGACGACCGCCACGGCCCCGGGGCGCCGCTCCGCCTGCCGGATTACGAGATGAGCGAGGGTTTCGCGCATAGCTCGAGGGCGCGCTCGAAGGCGGCCTCCGTCTGGTCCAGGTCGTCGGGGTCCCTGGGCACGTCGAGGATGAAGGTGCGGCAGCCGGCGGACAGGTAGCGCGCCAGCTCCGCCCCGACCCGTTCGTGGCTCCCCACGAGGTAGGGGCACATCGTCTTGTAGTTCTGGAACGGCACCAGCCAGTAGGGATGGCCGTTGGCGGCCTCCGTCATGCCGGACAGCTGGCCGTGCCAGACCGAGTCGGAGACCTTCATGGCGAGCTGGTGGGCGAGCTGCCCCTTCCGGTCTTCCGGGAACCGGGCCCGCGCCAGGCCCCAGGCCTCGTCCTCGCTCTTTTTGGCGATCAGGCCGACGCGGATGCCGCGCTCGAGCCCCGGCTCGCCCGGGAGGGCCGGGCCGTCCTGCGCCGGCTTGGGATACTCGATGGCGGTGGCCTCGAGGCTCCGGGCCGCGGCCCGTCCCGCCTCCGAGGAACCCGAGACGAAGACGCCCGGGAACAGGTCGGGAGGGAGCGGCGGCGAGAGTTTGAGCCGCTCGACCTGGTGGTGCTCCCCGGCGAGGGTGACCGGCTTCTGGCCGGAGAGGAGCTGCCGGACGATCGTCGTGTATTCCACCAGCCGCTCGTAGCGACGGTCGTGCGGCGTCCGGTCGCCGAGCGCCTCGAGGTCGTTCTTGAACCCGCCGGCGACCAGGTTGAGGTAGACCCTCCGCCCGTGGAGGGAGGCGAACGTCGTCACCATCTTCGCCACGGTGTACGGGTGCATGTAGACCGGCTGGACGGCCACGAGCGGACAGAGCGACCGGGTCGCCTCGACGATCCGCTGCGAGACCAGCCAGGCATCCAGCAGCGAGTTGTCCGAATAGACCAGGATCCCCCTGCAGCCGGCGCGCTCGCTCCAGCGCGCCACCTGGACGACGCGTTCGGCGTACGTCCCCGGCCCGTCGCCGGACGAAGGGGGACAGGTGGAGAAGATCTCGAGCCGCGGATCGAACATGGCTAGTGCTCCTCGCGGAAGGGTCGGGGCGCCCGAACCTCCGCCTCCTGCGGGCGCTCCCCCCGGAGAAGCCTCCGGTACAGACGCTCGAGCTCCCGCGTCATGCTCTCGAGAGAGAAGTGGTCCGCGATCCGGCGGGCCGCCGCCGCGCCCATGGCGCGGGCCCGGTCCGGGTCCCCCAGGAGGGTGTCGATCCCCCGCGCCAGCGCGGCGGCGTCGCGCGGCGGGACCAGGAACCCCGACACCCCGTCCTCCACCGCCTCGGGGCTGCCGCCGACCCGGGTGGCCACGACCGGGACGCCGGCCGCCATCGACTCGAGGATGGAGTTCGACAGCCCCTCGCTGAGGGACGGCAGGACCGACACGGCGACCTCGGCCAGAAGCTCCGGGATGTCCAGCCGGAAACCGGTGAAGACCACGCGGTGGGCGATGCCGAGGCGCGTCGCCAGGGCCTCGAGCTGCCCCTGGTAGGCGTCCTCCCGCACGACCGCCCCGTCCTTCAGCCCGTAGCGGTCCCCCACGATCAGGAACCGGGCGTCCGGGTAGCGGCGCGAGACGGCTGCGGCGGCGTGCAGGAAGTAGTCGAACCCCTTGAGCTCGTGGAGCCGCGACACCACCGCGACGATGGGGGCCCCCTGCGGAATCGCCAGCTCGCGGCGCAGGCGGGGGCCGTCCCCGCGCGTCTCGAACCGCGACAGGTCGACGCCGTTCCTGATGACGACGATCTTGTCCCGGCGGAACCCTTCCTCCACCAGCCACTGCCGCACCGCCTCGGCGTTCACCACGATGCAGTGCGCCAGGCGGCACATGAGCCTCTGGGCCCGCTTCTGGTTCGGAGTCTGGTAGACGCCCGTGTCCCGGATCGACGCGAGGACGAGCGGGACCCTGGCCAGGCGCGCCGCCGGCAGGGCGAAGACGTTGGGATAGAAGTTGTAGGCATGGACGATCCGGATGCGCAGCCGCCGCAGGTCCCGGGCGAACCGCAGCTGCTCCCGGAGCGTCCGGGCGTTGTGCAGGCTGTCGATCGAGTACTCCCAGATCGGCACGTGCCGGCTCTCGATCTCGCCGAGGAAGTGGCCCCACCGCCTGAAGCAGCCCAGGTGCAGGTCGAAGCGGGTCCGGTCGATCGCCCGCCCCACGTTCACGACGTGTCTCTCGGTCCCGCCCATGCCGAAGCCGTTCACGAACATCAGGAGCCCGGTCCTGGCCTCGGCGGCGGCCGGTCGTTCTCCCGACCCGTCCCGGACGACGCTCACGCCGTCCCCTCCGCCGGCGCGCCCGGAGGGGCGGCGCGCCGTCCGACATGGAAGACGTGCGGCGACAGGTAACGCAGCTCCGGGGTCGGGCCCTCCCCCCACACCCGCAGCCAGGCCTCGGCCCCCATCCCGAGGGCGCGACAGGCGCCGTTCAGCGCCCTGCGCCTCAGCCGGCTCTCCGCCCCGGCGGCCGAGGCCAGGTAAGCGTCGAAGAATCCCGCGTACCCGGACGCGAGCGTGGTGAAGCCTGCCGCCTCGTGGACCCTGGCCAGGAGCCTCCGGTCGTACACCACGTGCGCCTGGAGGGTGCGGCGATCGGCCAGGCGCTGCAGGAGCCAGTTGATCCCCTGCAGGTTCGGCACGGTCGTCAGGATCCGGCCGCCGGGCCTGAGGTAGTCGGCGAGGACGGCGATCCGCGCCGCCGCGTCGTCGAAGTGCTCGAGGACCCCCATCGAGTAGACGAGGTCGAAGGCGTGACGCAGGCCCGGACGCGAGGTCAGCGCGAACCCGTCGCCGCAATGGATCTCCCCCGCGACGCGCGCCCCCGCGAGGTTGGCGCGCGCCAGCTCGGCGGCGTGGGGCTCGATGTCGATGCCCGAGACGCGGCACCCGAGCCGCCGGCCGAGGAACGGCAGCCAGGGGGATCGCCCGCAGCCGATCTCCAGGACCCGGGAGCCCCGGGACAGTCCGCCGTGATACAGGAACAGATCGAAGATCCGCCGATCCCGCAGCCGGCTGATGTCCGGCAGGACCGGACGGACCGCGAGCTCCGCGGCCGTCCCGGAGTAGTAGCCGGTCTCTTTCTTCCAGAGCCAGTCGCTCGGACCGACGCCCGTGGCCTTCATCGTCTCAGCCGGAAGCACCGGCCTCCGAGGCGGCCCTGGCCGCCAGGGCGAGCCCCGCCATGTAATAGAAATAGAAGTGATACGCGACGGGGTGGAACATTGCGGCGAACGCGAAGGCGCACAGGGCGGTCTGGATCCCCTCCGCGAGCAGGAACAGGTCGCGCCCCTCGGGCCGGGGCGCGGCGCGCCTTTTGACCACGGCCGTGGCCCGGATGCACCCGGCGAGGAGCACCAGGAACAGGGCCAGCCCCGGCAGGCCGAGGTCCACGGCGTATTCCAGGTAGACGTTGTGGACCTTCTTCCAGAGGGCCCCCCTGTACTCGTTCAGCGCGAGCGCGTTCATGGCGATTCCCGCGCCGACCACCGGGTTCGCCGCGACGAACCGCACGGCCGCCTGCGTGTCCCCCCAGCGCTCCTGCGCCGAGCCGGTGGGGTCGGAGCGGATGTCGGTGATGGTGCTCAGCCGATCGACGTAGCCCTGGGGCAGGAAGGGCGTCCCCAGGAGGGCGAGCGCGAGGACCGCCAGCGCCCAGCCCCGTCCGGGACGTCTCAAGGTCCGGGCGAGATACAGGACGCCGGTGACCGCCAGGGTGAGGAAGCCGGCCCGCGAGAACGTCAGGATGATCGCGACCACGCTGACGAGAGCCCCCGCGACGAGGACCAGCCGCGCTCCCGGTGTGGGCTTCATCAGGATCAGCGCCAGCGTGAGCGGCAGGATGAGGTTCAGCATCAGCGCCAGGTCGTTCGGGTTCTGGGTCAGCGGCGCGTCGTAGCTCTGGATGCGCCTCACCGCCCCGGTGTTGATGAAGCGCCCGGCGAGGTACTCGCGGATGCCGAACAACGCCAGGGGGATCGCCATCAGGGTCAGGCCCCGGGCCACCGCGCGCAGCCTGCGTGGCGTCACCACGACCTGGGCGAGCAGGCAGAAGATCGCCAGCGTCTTGGAGTAGACCTCGAGGATGAACGCCAGGCTCCCTCCGGGCCAGAGGGACCAGGGGATCGTCGCGACCGCCCAGGCCAGGAGGGCGGCGGACACCGCGATCTCGGGGGTGATGCGCAGGATCGGCCGGCTGTTCACCAGGCGGTCGAGCAGGTAGGTCGTGATGGCGATCGCCGCCATCAGGAGCCCCGGGCGCATCGGCGCGAGGGCCGGGACGAACGACTGGGGAGCGAGAATCAGGACGAACGTGAACGCCATGAGGGCCCGGAACGGCGTCTCGCTCCCCGCCCCCGTCCCGGCCCCGGCGAGGTCCGAGGGACGGCCCGCGGCGACGGCCGGGGCGAGGTCCGGCCTCCACCAATCGGCGCGCTGGCCGGCGCTCATGTCCGCGCCCCGGTGGGCGGCCCGAGGATGGCGCGGGCCAGCTTGACGGCGTCGTGGCGGATCTTGACGCCCCGTCGCAGGAGATCGCAGGCGATCGGCCTGCACCCCAGGGACCGGAGGTGCCGCGGATCGGCCTGGATCGGCACGGCGCCCTGCTCGGCATAGCGCGCGGCCAGGCGCCCCGGAATCGGCGCGTCGTGGATCAGGACGTCGTGGATCGGCAGCCGGGGCGCGTGACGCCGCACGGCGAGCACGACGTCCGAGGCGCTGTAGCCGTCGGTCTCGCCCGGCTCCGTCATCAGGTTCATGACGAGCAGGACGCGGGCCCGCGATCGCGCCACGGCCCGCACCAGGTCCTCGACCAGGAGGATCGGGAGGAGGCTGGTGTAGAGGCTTCCCGGACCGATGACGATCCGATCCGCGCGCCCGACCGCCTCGAGCGCCTGGGGCATGGCGCGCACCTTCGAGGGCAGGAGGCTGAGCCTGCGCACCGCCCGGCGGACCGCCGGGATGCGCGACTCTCCGGCGACCCGGCTTCCGTCCGCGAACCGGGCGACGAGGGAGACGTCCTGGAGCGTCGCGGGGAACACGCGGCCGCTCGCGGCGAGAAGGATCCGGGCGCGCTCCACGGCCATGGAGAAGTCCTCCTCCATCCGGCTCAGGGCGGTCAGGATGAGGTTTCCGAGGCTGTGTCCGCCGAGACCGCCGTTTCCTTCGAAGCGATAGTCGAACACGGGCGACAGGGGGGATCCCTCGTCGGCGAGGGCCACGAGGCAGTTGCGGATGTCGCCGGGCGGGAGCACTCCGTACGCCCGCCGCAGCCTCCCGGAGCTGCCGCCGTCATCGGCGACGTTGACGATGGCCGTGAGGCGCTCCAGATCCGGGGGGGTCGAGCCCCCGGGCCGGGCCGGGAACAGCGCCTTCTTCAGGCCGCGCAGCACGACGGGAAGCCCGGTCCCGCCGCCGAGGGCGACCAGCCGGCGCGGGGGGGCGCCCCGCGGTCTCCGGCAGGGCGCCGGCGCGACCGACGCGATGCTCCTCTCGACCTCCGCTCTCAGCATCGGGAACGTCTCGGCTCCTTCGTCCTGGTGGCTGGTTCCGGGCGGGCTTCGCCCCCTTCGGTTCCGGGGACGCGCGACGGGCGGGATGGCGGAAACATGGTGCGCACCATTAGTACAACGGCGGGAAACCCTCATCAATCGGTGGATCCCTCAATCTCTCTCAGGGATTTCCTTGATAGGGCGGGACGGCGATCGAAGGCCGGGGGCCGCATGCCGCGACGGGTGGCCGTACGCCTGATACTTGCCGTAGTAGCGGGAATATGGGCGCCTGGCGCCGTTGAAGACGAGCCCGATGACCCGGGCGGGGTCCAGGAGGCTCATCCCCTCCTCGAACAGCTTCCTGGGAGTCCGGTGCGCCGCGACGACCATGAGAAAACCGTCCACCCACCGCGCGATCAGCCGGCAATCGGGGACCGGGAGCAGGGGGGGCGTATCGACGACGATGTAGTCGTAGGAGCGGCGCATCTCCTCCAACAGGGAGCCGAGCCGCGCCGACTTCAGCGCCTCGTACGGCGCGTCGGGGGTGCGGCCCGCCGTGAGGACCGAGAGATTCAGCGCGGGATCGTGGCGGATGGTCCCCTGCAGGTCGCGGTCCGGGTCCAGGATGACGTCGGAGAGCCCCGGCCCGTCCCAGCCGAGCTGCGACTCGACGGACGGGCGGCGGAGATCGGCGTCCAGCAGCAGGACGCGGGCTTCGGAGGACTGCGCCAGGGCCCCGGCCAGGTTGATGGCCGTCGTGGTCTTGCCGTCTCCGACCGTGGCGCTGGTGACGGCGACGACCTGGAGCGCCTTCCCTTCCTGCCGGGACTCGAGGCGGGCGCGCAGGGTCCGGTACTGCTCGGCCTCGAACGACGCGGGGGCGGACAGGCTCACCAGGCGGGGATCGAACGTCCGCGGCGCGTCTGCCGGGGCATGGTCCGGCGCCGGCCGGACCGGGCCGATCCGTGACTGCCGCTCTGCGTTGATCGACTCGGCCATGCGTCCTCCTTGAATCGTGCCGGCTCCTAGAGGCGGCCGCCGCTCACGATGGAGACCAAAGGCTCGTACTCCTTCGCCAGGTAGCGGGAGGCGCCGGCGGCAGCCGCCAGCCCGACCGCCAGGACGACCGCGGCGACCCCGATCCGGAGACTCCTGCGGATCGCGTCGCCGCGTGTGACGATGCGCGGGATGCTGGCCAGGACCGGCACCCGGGTGCAGGCCCGCAGGGTCTCGACGCTGTGGAACGAGGTGTCGAGCTGCTCGGCCAGCGCCATCCCCCCCACCGCCAGCCCCACCGACACGATGAGCGCCATGAGCGCCAGCCAGAGCCGGTTGGGAGCCGCCGGCTCCCGCGGGGGGACGGCCGGGTCCAGGACGCGGAACTGCTCCGTCGTCCGGCCGTGCTCCATGCTCTCCGCGAGAAGCGCCTCTTCGTGCTTCTTCAACAGGGAATCGTAGAGCTCGCGGGTCGTCTCGTAATCGCGCGACAGCGCCTGGAACTCCTGCTGCCTCTGGGGGGCGTTGTCCACCCGCTGCTCGTAGGAGGCGATGGTCTGCCGCAGCCGTTCCTCCTCCCGCTTCAGGCCCTGGATCTCCGCGTCCGCGTTGCGCAGGCCGCCGCCCCGGGGAGGCGCACCGGCACCGGACGGGCCGGGGGCTTCCGCGCCGGCAGGATCGGGGGCCCGCGAGGCGATGCGGTCCTGAAGCGTTTCGATCTCCCGCTCGAGACGCACGACGTCGGGGTACTTGTCGCTGTACTGCCGGCGCAGCCCGGCCAGCTCCTGCTTCAACCGGGCGAGGCGGCCCTCGTCGTCCTCGGGGTCCAGCCCCTGTGCTGTGTCCCCCGATTGGCCGGTCATCCGGTCGCGCCGCTCCATCGCCCGGATCTGCTTCTCGTTGTTGAGCTGCAGCTGGGCGTTCAGACGCTCGAGGCCGGCGATGTTCGCCTCGACCTGCTGCGGCAGCTCGCCGGCGTGCTGCTTCTTGTACTGCCCGATCAGGCTTTCCTGATCGGACAGCTTCTTCTTCATCTCGGCGAGCTGCGACTTCAGGAACTCGGAGGTCTGCGCCGCCTGGCGCTCGCGGACTTTCGTGTTCTCCTCCACGAAGAACGACGCGAGGGCGTTCACGACCTGCGCCACCTTGGCGGGGTCGCGTCCCCGGTAGCCGAGGACGAAGGCGACCGTCT
>DATNEZ010000634.1:0-4611 GCA_035606645.1 Binatia bacterium | reverse complement strand
GATCTCCTGGCGTTCGGGCTGACCGCCTCCGCCGCCCTGTTCTGGGAGATCGGCGAGTATTCCCTCGATCGACTCGCAGGGACCGTCACGCAGGGGGGGCTGGACAACACCATGCGGGACCTGATCTTCGGCGTGACCGGGGCGGCCCTGTACCTCGCCGCGGCCCGGCTCCTCGCGAACAAGGTATGATCCGCTCCTACGGGAGGGAGTCATGGGCCGAAAGGATCCACGAGTCGACGCCTTCATCAAGAAGTCCGCCGGATTCGCCCGGCCGATCCTCACGCACCTTCGCCGGGTCGTTCATGCCGGCTGCCCCGGCGTCGAGGAAACGCTCAAATGGGGGTTCCCTCATTTCGTGTACAAGGGGATCCTCTGCAGCATGGCCTCGTTCAAGGAGCATTGCGCCTTCGGCTTCTGGAAACAGTCCCTCCTCGCGGAGATGAGGCCGATCCGCGACGCGGTCGGCGACGACGCGATGGGGCAGTTCGGACGCATCACTTCGCGGTCGGACCTGCCCGACGAGAAGACCCTGATCCGGCTCGTCTCGGAGGCCGCGGCCCTGAACGACCGGGGGGTCAAGGTGCCCAGGAAGCCGCGGCCGAAGAAGCCCCCCGCCCTCCGTGTCCCGGACTACTTCATGAGCGCACTGCGCGGGAACAGGAAGGCCCTCGCCACCTTCGAAGGATTCAACTACTCGCGAAAGAAGGACTACGTCGAGTGGGTGACCGAGGCGCGGCGCGAGGAGACCCGCGCCAGCCGCCTCGAGACCGCCGTCGCCTGGATGGCGGCCGGGAAAGAGCGCAACTGGAAGTACGCCAGGCGGGGCACGCGGTAAGGCCGGGTAACGGCGTCTGCGAGACTTTCGCACCGGTCCGCCCGGACATCTATTATGATGCCCCGGGCACCGGCCCGCTCGAGGCCCTCGATCTCGTACCTGGAGGCGGTCGAGATCCCATTACAGAACTGAAACGGTTTCCATCCCTGGCTTGCGTCCTCGTCCCCGATCTCTATATTCGGGGGGGAGATCCAGCTAGTTGAACCTCTTCGGCTTCGATCTGTCCCCCTTCTTCTTTATTGTCGGCCTGTTCATCCTGGTCGACGCCCTCAAGGTCTATCTCGAGATCTGGAACCGGCCGGTGCGCCGGTCCTTCACCACCGACCTGACCAAGGTCACGGCCCTGATCCCGACGCACAACGGCCGGGAGGTCATCAAGGAAACGGTCGAAGACCTCATCCGCGCCGGGCTGCCGCGCCAGCAGATCCTGGTGATCGACGACGGCTCGACCGACGACACCCACAAGATCCTCGAGTCGCTCGGCGTGCGCTTCCACCGCATCCCCAACATGGGGAAGGTCTCGGCGATCAATTTCGGCATCCACCGCGTGCAGACGCCCTATGTCCTTCTGCTGGACGACGACACGCGCATCGGCGACGCGAAGATCCCGACTTCGCTCCTCGACCGGTTCGACGCCGCGGCCTTCAACGTCATTCCCGATCGGCGCGACCGGCACGGGCCGAAGGGATCGGGGCTGATCTCCTGCCTGCAGCGCTACGAGTACTGCAAGTCGATGGAGATCGGCCGCCGCTTCCAGGACGGGACGGCCAGCATCAGCTGCGTGTCGGGCGCCATCGGGCTGTTCAAGAAGGAGCGCCTGCAGGCCTTCCACCACAAGCACACCGGCGTGTTCCAGGGGGAGGACCTGCAGCGGACGATCATCGAGCTCCTGAACGACGGGGACGTGGTGTTCGTGGACGAAACGGTCTGGACCGTGGTCCCCGACCGCATCGGCGCGCTCGCGAGGCAGAGGATTCTCTACTGGTACCCGGCCCACTACCACATGTTCCCGTCGTACGTGAGGCTCCTGACCGCCCGCCAGTCCCGCTGGAGACTGCGCTACGAGATGCTCTACAACGTGTTCGTCGTGGTGACCGACCCGTTCCGGTTCTGGTCCCTCCTGATGCTGTTCTACCTGAGGCAGTGGGAGGCGGTCGGCCTGATCTACGTGCTGTACCTGCTGCTCGAGAGCTACCCGTTCCTCATCATCCAGAAGAAGGTCGACAGCGGCTTCAAGTACCTGGTGCTGCTCCTGTACCCGATCTTCGGGCTCGGGAACGCCGCCCTGCGGACGCTGTCCTGGTTCGTCTGGGCCTACAAGCGGTTCGTGACCGGCGAGATGCGCCGCAAATCGGAGAAGGATCGCAAATGGACCGGCTCGGCGGCAGCGTAGGCCCAGGAACGGCATTCCGGAAGGGCGCCTCCCTCGCATCGGTGCTGGCGCTCGTGCTGGCCGCATCCTCCATCGGCCCGGTCGAAGCCGCTGGACCCGGCTCGACCCCCGCACCTCCCAGGACGAATCGCGCCCAGGCGCCGGCCAAGCCGCTGGGCACCGCCATCGTCCAGTGGGACCACCTGGTCGACTCGGACGACGAGACCTTCGAGGACTTCTGGGGGTTCCTGTCGTACAAGCAGGTGCACGCCCAGGCCTGGTACGGCGACTTCACCAAGGGGGGGGAGGTCGGCGGCTACCTGAAGGACCGCCGCCGCTCCACCTACGCCGGAATGTACCGGTACCGGAAGGATTTCGACCACGTCGTCCAGTTCGACACGGAGCAGGTCCTGAAGAAGGGGTTCGTGGCGGCCGGCATGCTGCGCGGCATCCACGTCATCCCCGACAACGCTCCGGGGGATCGGAACATGATCCAGTTCGGCGGCGGCATGGACTACTACTGGGGCGACTACAACTTCCTCTCGGTCCGGGCGATCAGCGATCCGCGGGAGGGGGGGCGCTGGTCCTTCGTGACCTCGCACCGCTTCCAGAAGGACCTCTCCTTCTACATCCAGCCCGGGATCATCCTCCACACGGACGGCTCGGCCGGCTGGTTCCTGCAGGGACGCTACAAGATCTTCCGCTGGGGCGCCGGGAAGTACGACCGCTTCGATTTCACCGAAGTGGACCGCACGGTGTACAGCGCCGGCCTGGAGTGGACCTACTAGGGCCTGCTATACTGCCGCGCGCTTGCGACGCGACCCGAGCCGCCCCTTCTATCTGAATGTCTGGCACACCGGCGCGCCCGGATCCCTGAGCCCGTCCCCCTCCAACACCGTCGTCCGCTGCCGCGGCATGACCGTGACCTTCGAGAACGGCAGGACGGTCGAAGACTGGGGGGGCCAGTACTACGTCAACAACCTGGGCGCCGGCCGGGCCGAGATCGCGCGCGATCTCGCGTCCCGGTCGCGGCGCATGTCGTGGGTCGCCCCTTCCGAATTCGTCGACGTGCGGGTCGCGCTGACGCGCGATCTCCTGAGCGTCCTGCCCCGGCGCCTCACGACCCCCCAGTTCACCTGCAGCGGATCGGATGCGCTCGAGACGGCCATCCGGGCCGCCCGAAAGGTGACCCGCCGGACCCGCGTCCTGTCGTTCACGCAGTCGTACCACGGCGACACGATGACGATCGAGAACGTCTCGGGCGGCACGTTGATGCCGTACGGGGATCGCCGGCCGTGGGCGGTGCACGCGCCTTCTCCCTTCGATCGGTGGGAGGAGGCCGGCCGCGACTGGTCCCGCGCCTGCGACCTGGCGCTGGACGGCGTGGAGCGCGCCCTTCGGCGGCACGGACCCCGGACGTTCGCCGCGCTGGTCGTGGAGCCGGTGATGACGGGGACCGGGGCCGTCCCGCTGTCCCCTGCCCTCTCCCGCGCGCTCCGCCTCCTGTGCGATCGGCATGGCATCAAGCTCATCGCCGACGAGGTGGTCACCGGGTTCGGCCGGACGGGCCGGTGGTTCGGATCGCAGGCGGTGGGCCTGGCGCCCGACGCCCTCGTCTGCGCCAAGGGGATCACCGGCGGCTACGCCCCGCTCGGCGCGGCGATCTTCGAGCGCGCCTGGGGCGAGGCGCTGCGCCGCACCGGCCTGAACCACGGGCTGACGAATGCCGGCCACCCGCTCGGCTGCGCGGCGGCGCGCGCCACCATCCGGATCCTGAAGCGGGAGCGCCTGGTCGAGCGCGCGGCGTCGATGGGCCGGCGGCTGCGGGCCGGGCTCGAGACGCTGCGCGATCGCCACCCCGGCGAGATCGCCGACGTGCGGGGCCTCGGCCTCCTTCTGGGGCTGCAGCTGGACGCGGCAGGCCGGGCCGCTTCGCGGCGGCGGGCGCGAGCCATCGCCCGGATCGACACGATCGTCGCGCGGGCACGCGCCCGCGGGATCCACCTGCTGTCGACGTCCGACGGCACGGGGCTGCTGTTCACGCCGCCCTTCACGGTCACCCCGCGGCAGATCGACCGGCTCGTCGACGTCCTGGACCGGTCGTTCGCATGATGAGGCCAGGATTGAGCCCGTCTCGTGTCCTTCTGATCCACTGGGACGCCGCCGAAGGGCGGGAGGGCCTGGCGCGCCTGCGTGATGCGGGGCACCGCTCCCGGCTGCTGCGTCCGGTCCCGGGCGGGGGGGGTCTGCGTGCGGTCCCCAAGGCTCCTCCCGATCTCGTGGTCATCGATCTCGGGCGCTCGCCGGCCATGGGAAGCTCAGTGGCGACCTGGCTGCGACAGCAGAAAGGGACGCGGCACGTCCCGATCGTGTTCATCATGGGAGAGCGCGGCAAGACGGCGCG
>DATNEZ010000623.1:0-5627 GCA_035606645.1 Binatia bacterium | reverse complement strand
TTCTTGACCAGGAACTCCGCGACTTGCGGGGCCGCCGTCTTGTCGGAAGGAGGAGCGGTGGCCGCCGAGGCGGCGTACGCCGCCCCGAAGACGACGCAGGCGATGCCGAACGCGATGATGTAGCGCATGGTGCCTCCGTGGCGGCAGGGCCTGTTCGATCCGGGCGTGCCGCGCGCCCGTGACTGGCGGGGATTGTAGCCCGAGGCGCTGAAAGCCGGGGAGTCGATATAGGCATCGCTCTTGCATACATAGGCACCGTCCACGTCGCAGAGCTCGGGAAGTCCTCTGAATCGTCGATTTCTGCGGCGAACGGGGCCTGTCGCACTCGGGAATGGACGAAGGAACAGGCCCCTGTCCGGGATCAAGGACAGGAGGTGCGCGATGGAACGGGAAACGGAAACGATGAAACGACAGGATGTCGGTGCGATCGAAACGTTGAAAAACGGCATCGTGCACGCCATCGAAGGGGCCGGGGACGTGACGGGCGCGGTGGTCGACACGATCAGCAAGACCGTGGCGAAAACGATCCAAGGCATCGGGGGCGTCGCGACGTCGCTGATGCATACGACGTCCGAGGTGGTCCAGGGCGCCGTCGAGGCCGTCATGGAAGTGGGCGGCGATCTGGGCGCGGCCGCGAAGGGGATCGTCCTGGGAGTCCTGCGAGGATCCAAGGAGGCCGGCGTCGCGAATCTCGAGACGATCGGCCAGACGGCCGAGTCGGTGATCAAGACGACCGCTCGCATGTCCGGCGACCTGGGCACCGCGGCGAAGGGACTGGTCGCCGGGGCCATCCAGGGGGCCAAGGAGCTCGGCCTGGACGCCACCGAGGCGGCCACCGCCGCGGCGACGGGGGCCCTGAAGGGCGCCGGAGAAGTCGGGTCGGAGGCCGGGGAGAAGGTGCGCCAGGCCCTGACCGGAACGATTTCCGGCGTCAAGACGGTCCTGACGCAGCCGTTCAAGAAGTCCGAAAAATCCGACTCCTAATCCCGCGCCTGAATCCTGGGGGCGGCCCGGGGACTCCCGGGCCGCTCCGGCACGATTCTCCAAGGAGGTCGTTCGATGCGACACGTGCTCGCGTCTGTCGTCGTTCTTGGCTTCGCGATTCTGATCTCATCGCCGTGCGCTTACGCGGACGGCGACGTCAACTTCGGCTTCGGCTCCCGCGCGATGGACGACGAGGATTCCTGGGAGCCGACCGAGGACCAGGACGTGTTCGGCGTGACGGCCGATTTCGGGGCCAGGACATGGCCCCTCCACATGGCGGTCGGCTACTACAGCTCGAGCGACGAGGGACAGCTGGCCAACTTCCCGGTCCTCGGCCCGGTGGATCTGGATTCCGAGGTCAGCGAGATGAGCCTCGGGGTCCACAAGGTCTGGACGGTGAAGAACGCCCGGCCGTTCCTCGGCGGCGGCGTGACCTTCGTGGACGCCGAGGCGGACGTCGAATCGGTGCTCGGCCAGGCCGACGACGATGAAAGCTCGACCGGCGCCTATCTCGAGGGCGGGATCTTCTGGCGCCTGGGAGAGGCGTTCAACCTGGGACTGCAGGGCCGGTTCGTCCAGGGAACCGACATCACCCTGTTCGACGTCGAAGGCGATGCCGACTACTTCCAGATCGGCGCCCTGATCGGCTTCGGATGGAAATAGGGCCCGGGCGCCCGCTCACTCGCCCCCCAGCAGTTCCGCGACCGGCGCCAGCTCATCCTGGTGTGCGCAGTAGATCTTCGCCATCGCCAGCACCGGCACCGCGATGAGCAGGCCCACCGGGCCCCAGATCCACGCCCCCGCCATCAGCGCGATCACGATGGCCAGGGGGCTCAGGGACATCTTGCGACCCACGATGATCGGGTTGACGAACTGGCCTTCCAGGGTGGCGAGGACCAGGAACGCGGCGGGGACCAGGAGCGCCCGCGGCAGCGTATCGAAGGTCAGGATGGCCACCAGGGTCAGGACGACCAGGGTCACCGCGCTCCCCAGGTAAGGGACGAAGTTCAGCACGGCCGCCACGACGCCCCACAGCACCGGATTGGGCATGCCGAGGACCGACATGGCGAGGGCGGTCGCGGCCCCCAGCCCCGCGTTGATGCAGGCGACCGTGAGGAGGTACCTGGAGACCTCCTCCTCGATCTCCGTGGAGATCTTGACGACCTGGATCTTGGCGCGCAGGCGGGGCGAGATCTTCACCAGCTTGCGCAGCGTGGAGTCGCCGAACGCGAGAAGGAAGTAGAGCAGGACGATGACTTCCACGGCGTGCAGCAGGGCCGCCTGCGTCGTGGACACCACGCGCGTTGCCAGGGAGGGCTCCTTGACCGTCACCTCGGTCGGCGGCGCGTCGCCATCCACGCGGGTGATCTCTTCGACCTTGTCGGCCGCCTGCCGTGCCTCGAGCATCGACGCCTTCACCGTCCGCACCTTTCTCTCGATCTCGCGCATCGTTTCCGGGGCGCGCTCGATCCAGGCGGTGGCGGGATCGGCGATCGAATACACCCCCAGGCCTGTCGCCCCCGTGAACGCCAGGACCACGATCGCCGCGGCCAGGGGGCAGGGCAGGTGCCACGCGTGGAGCCGTCGCACCATCGGGATCAAGACGATGCTGAGCAGGCACGCCACCACGAGAGGCAGGAGGAGGGGCCGCGCCATCCTCAGCGCGTAGCCGAGGGTGAACAGCAGCAGCGCCGCCAGCGCGGCGCGGCCCGGCCCGGAGTGCCACCACGGGACGGGCCCCTGGACCTGCGACGTGGCATCGAGCCGGACCGGGCCGCTCTCGGCCGTAGCAATCGAATCGCGCATGGCACCTCACCGGGGAAGGCAGGACACCCGCGCAGGCAAAGAAAGCGCACGCCGGGCGCGGGTCCCGGCGTGCGCGATGAAACCGCCGGCTCAGAACCGGATGCCGGCCCCGAGCACTGCCTGGGTGTCGTCGGCGACGACGACCTTCATCTGGCCGTACGGCCGGACGTCACCCTTCGTCGAGCCGACGCCGAACACCACGTTCACGCCCGCGTCGGTCTGATCGTCGTTCCCGGCCACGTTCCGGTCGTTGAAGATCACCGTCGGACCGGCGCCGGCCCAGATCGTGTACGGCTGGCCGGTGGGAAAGTCGTAGTGAAAATCGAGACTGAAGGCCGTCAGGTCCCCATTCTCGATGAAGGCGTGCTCGATGTTCGGGTTGCCGAACCAGTGCTTCGTGCTCCCGAGCCCGAACAGCGCCTCGGCTCCGAGGAACGGCTCCTCCGCGTCGGTGTACGCGCCGCCCCGGACCCCGAAGTCGGGTCTCGCCAGGCTCGGCGAGATCGACAGGGAGCCGGCGACGACGCACGCGCAGGCGAGCAGAAGGACTCGTGCCATCGAACGCCTGTGAATCCGTTTCATGCTTCCCTCCTTTGGAGGCGTCTGGTTCAGCCTCGAACCCTCAATTCATTCACGACGTCCGTGACGTTCTCGATGTCCTCGGCGACCTTGGCGGCGAGCTGGCGCTCCGCCTCGGTGCCGACTTCACCACGCAACGTCACGACGCACCGGTCCGTGTCGACGTTGATCTCCGTCGCCGCGACGCCGGGCTTCAATGCCAGCGCGATCTTCACCGACGCGGTGATCGTCGCGTCCTGGATCGCGTCGCCCGCGGTGCGCGAGGTCTCGTTCGACTGCTTCCCCGCGCAGCCCCAGGCCAGCATTCCGGTCAAGGCCACTGCCGCGAACAAGCCTCTCAGACGACCGTTCATTGAACCCTCCTTTCGACACACTCGAGTCGGGCTCGCAGGGTCGTTACAGCAAGCACGATGCCAGACGGCTCACCGCGGCCGTAACCTTCGTGATCGGAGCAGTTGCGGGAGGGTCGGAGCGGTCCGTGTCACGGGAAAATCGAGGCGCCACCCGTCCCCTCGGGGGGACAGGCGTCCGTCACATCTGGGAGAGTCGTTTTCCCCAGAGCACCGCGACGTTTCCCGCCACGCAGAGAAGGATTCCCAGGACCAGCGAGGGGTGCCAGCGCAGCCCTTCGAAGCAGGCGGACAGGAAGAGCGCCACGATCGGGATGGCCACGGTGATGTAGCCGGCGCGATCCGCCCCGATCCGGCCGAGCAGCACGAGGAAGGCCCCGAACGCCAGGATGGAGCCGAACACCGCGAGGTAGGCCAGGGAGATCAGGTAGCGCGCGGACCAGTCGAACACGAAGGGCTGCCGCGTGACGAGCGCGAACACGGCCACGAACAGGGCGCCGTAGAGCATCCCGAACGTGTTCATCTGGACCACCGGCAGCCCGCGGCCGTGGTTCCTCGACGCCACGATGTTTCCCAGCGAGGCGGTGACCGCGCCGCCGAGCGCGAAGGCGATGCCGAGCGTGGGATCCCCCTTGCCGGTGGTGCCGCGGCTGAACTCCGGCAGGAAGACCAGCACGATGCCGCCGATCCCCAGGACGGCGCCCAGCATCGTCGAAAGCCTCAGCGGCGTGCCGAAGAACAGCCGGGTGCCGATGATGTTCAGGACGACCAGGAGCGAGAAGGCGACCGCCACGAGCCCCGAGGTGATCTCGGACTCGGCGAAATAGACGCACATGTAGTTGATGCCGAAGAGCAGGACCCCCTGCAGGGCCATCCAGAGATGCTCCTCCCGCGAGAAGCGGAGGCGGAGCCCCTTCAGGAGAGACCAGGCGAGGAGGATGAGGCCCGCCAGCGCGAACCGGTACACCACCGACACGGCCGGAGGGACCGTCCCGAACTGGAACGTGATCGCCAGCCAGGTGGACCCCCAGATGAGGACCGAGGTCAGGTAGAGACCCAGGATGCTCACATGCCGCCCGCCGGCGGCCGCGTCACGTACCCGCCCTCGCGGAGCCCGTCCAGGACGAACTGCACCGCCATCGTCGCCAGCACGAGCCCCATGAGCCGGCTGAGGACGTGGATGCCGGTCTTCCCGAGCACCCGCTGGAGGACGGACGAGTACGTCAGCAGGATGAATGTCGCGATGCCGGTGAGGACGATCGCAGCGTAGACCGGGATGGCGGACCCCCAGGAGGAGGTCGGCCGCATCAGCACCATGACGGTCGAGATCGCGCCGGGCCCGGCGAGCAGGGGGATCGCCAGGGGGGTGATCGAGATGTCCATCTTCTCGATCCCTTCGCGGATTTCCTCGCTCGTCTCGCGGCTGGGCCTCTCGGCCCTCAGCATCTCCAGCGACGACAGCCCCAGCACGATGCCGCCGGCGATCCGGAACGCGGGAAGGGTCACCCCGAAGAGCCGGAGGATGAGTCCTCCGGCGGTGGCGAAGACGATCAGGATGAGGGTGGAGGCGACCGACGCCTTCAGCGCCATGGCGCGCCTCTTCTCCGGAGGATCGCCCGCCGTCATCGTGAGGAACGACGGGATGGCCGCCAGCGGATCCACGATGAAGAAGATCGAGATGACCGGGATGAGCCACGTGTCCACGAAGGTCGGCATGGTCGCGCGACTCTATCCGAAAGACTGTGGGCCCGCAAACGGAGGTCCGGCGTTTCTCCGTATAATCACCCGAAAGCGGGAGGAACCGGGGGAGGCGCTCTCACATGCGGACGCTCAGGCAGAAGGGGATCGACGGCGGGTACGGCCACGAGCCGGGATTCCGCTGGCGCGGATCGGAGGTGACCCGCCTCG
>DATNEZ010000619.1:0-4980 GCA_035606645.1 Binatia bacterium | reverse complement strand
CGAACGTCCCGGCCGAGGCATAGGGCGTCAGGCGGACCCAGTCCAGGGTGTTGTTCTTGCCGCCGAAGAACAGGTTGCTGAACAGCGGGCGCATGTCCGCCGTCGGCGAGTTGGTGTTGGTGATGACCAGCGCGCCGTCGACGTAGTAGGACACGCCCCCGGCCGCCCAATCGATCCGATAGCGATGGAACGCGTCGAACACCGCGCCGGGGACGTTCCCGCTCTGCGCCGTGCCGTCGTTCGTGCTGGTCATCAGGTTGAAGACGAAGAGGCCGGTGCGGAACACGCCCCAGGGGGCTGCGGTGAGGTTCGTGCCGAGGCCCAGCGAATCCAGCGAGGCGCCGCCGATGTTGCCGGAGAACTCGAGCGAGCGGCCCGGACCGTAGAAGGCATCGGTGCCGAGCAGGACGCCGTCGATGGTGACCTTGCCGCCGGCGAACGTGGCCACGCCGCTCGGGGGGAACCACTGCATGGTGAACATCCCGGCGGGGAGGGAGTCGCCGGAGAATTCCGTGCCGAACGCGGGGGCGAGGATGACTTCGCCGTCGGCGGTCTCCGAGACGTACGTGGCGGCGTCGGGAGTCCCGGAACTGAAGTCGGCCGATGTCGTGTCCGTGAAGGAGGCCGGGGTCGACTCCGGGCTGACGGCCATTCCAGCGGATTCGGGGCCGGGCCTGCCCGCCCCGTCCTGCCTGCCGGCGAGAAGGTCGGGCAGGAACGCCGTGGCGAAGACGGCCAGGGCCAGGACAACCGTGGAGACGCGACAGCGGTCTTTGACTCGCCTGAGCATCTGACTACCCTCCCCCGAAATGGGTGGCGCCGGGGGCACACCCGCCCCCGGACTCGAAGTTATGTTCGAACCCTGATGACATGAGATTCATGAAATGAGTGCGGTAACCTTTTCTACAGTCCGAATCGTCTGCCAACCTCAATCCCCTCGCCGCGCCGCGGCCTTGCGGCCGCAATGCGACCCCCCGCTCAATCGACCGGTACCTGCCGGAACGCAAACCGGCGCCCTCGGCGCCTGCCGTTGCTGCTCCGACCGTGGTCTAGATTCTCTCCGAAGATAAAGAGGAAACTGCTGCGCGGTGTATACGCCCACGTGTCGAAACTGTCAACCGGGAAGCGAACGGAAAGTGCACACGTGGCACACGCTGCGGGGTGGTTTCAACGGGTGGGCACCGGTCCAACGGGGCGGCCAGATCCCGGTCAGACGATCCAGATGAACTCAGTAGCCAGGAAGAGCAGGAATCCCACAGCGGCTCCGACCGTGGCGAACAGGACGATCCGGAAGTCGAGGGCGCCGCGCCATGCCTCCCAGAGCACGAACATCAGCGTGCCCGCCTGCAGGAGGGGCGCGACGAGTGGAACGAAGAAGAGCCCCAGGGAGAGGGTTCCAAGGACGAGGGCGCAGATCTTCGGAGCCCGCGCCGCCTGGTTACTCATGCTTGTCCATGCTGTACAGACCGAGGTTCATCAGGTTGATGACCATGTTCGCTCCGATGTAGCGCAGCGGCTCGCCAGGCAGATCCAAGGTGGGCCGCAGCAGCCAGGCGGGGGGCGCTTCTCCATGAAGCATTCCAGCCAGGAATGATCCCGCCTTCGTTCCCATGGCCAGGCCGTGTCCGCAATAGCCGCCACAATAGATGACGCTGCCCGTCGCACCCTCGGTGCCGATGATCGGCTCCTGATCGGTCGTGCACCCCATGGGCCCGGTCCAGGTGTGCTCGAAGGGGTAGGGCCGAAGCGCCGGGAAGTTCTTTTCCAGGACGCGGCGAAGCGCCGGGAACAGGAAGACGTCGCCCCGGTGGTAGAGCCCGTTGTCGTAGAAATACTTCGCCCCCGCCCCCACCAGGACGCGCCCTCCCGGGGCCTTCCGTCCCCACATGTACATCTCCCCGGACGTCATGACCAGGATGCTGTCCGGGATGGCGCGCAGGACCTCGCGAGGCACGGGGACGGTCACCGCCGCCGCGGTGTGGACGGGAAAGAGCCGCGCCGCGGCGACGCCGAGCTTCGGGGTGTAGCCGTTGGTGGCGACGAAGACGCGGGGCGCGCGGACAGCGAAGCGATCGCCGCGGATCACCACCGGCTCTCCGTCCTCGATCGATCGGACACGGCTGCCCTCCCACACCTTCGCGCCGAGGCCGAGGGCGGCCCCCTTGAGGCCCACGGCGTACCGGTACGGATCGATCTGAGTCACCGGCTCGCGCTGCAGATCGCACCCGATGCCGAACCGGTCGATCAGCTCGAGGACGTGGGCCACGTTGTCGCCGGTCCCCGCCGGCGTTCCCATCTCCGTGCCGTCGCCGAGGATCCCACCGCTGCGACCGGTCGCTCCGTACCCGGCGTACTCCGCTTCCAGGAGGACGACCCGCATGCCGGGAGAGCGCAGCAGGGCGTGGATCGCGGCAGACAGGCCGGTGACGCCGCCGCCGATGATCGCCAGGTCGGCCTCGTGCTCGCCGAGCAGGGGACTCGAGGCCGGCTCGCGTCCGCGGGACACCCAGAAAGAGCGGTTGGGGGTCCATCGATCGTCCTTGAGATAGAGGCGCGCGCCTCCGAACCAGGCGCCGCCGGCGCCGGCGAGCGCGGCGGTTTTCAGGAAGGTCCGGCGGGTCAGAGAAGGCGCGGGACGCGGCTCCATGCGGTCACCCGAGACGGCGAGCGACATGATATCGTCATTCGCATGAAGCGCGTTCTGAAGTGGGCCCTCGTGGGCGCGGCCGTCCTCGGGGGCCTGTTCATCGCCTGGAAGCTTGCGGTGGGGATCTTCAAGGTCGTGTCTCCCGACCCGATCCCGGTCACCGTGTACCGCGTCGCGCGCGGCGTGGTCGAGGAGACGGTCACCAACAGCAAGGCCGGCACGGTGACGGCCCGGCGCCGCGCGAAGATCAGCCCCGAAATCGGCGGCCGGGCCGCCTTCATCGGGTTCCGCCCCGGCGCGCATGTGCGCAAGGGGGACGTCCTCCTGAGAATCAACGCGAGCGATCTCGAGGCCTCGCTGGCGCTGGCCACGCAGGACCTGGCCACGTCCAGGGCCACGGCGCAGGAGTCCTGCCTGGCGGCCGACCTGGCGAAGCGCGATCTCAAGCGCACGCTCGATCTGAAGGACGACCGCATCGTTTCGGCCGAGATGGTCGATCGCCTGCAGAGCCAGTCCGACGCCGCGGCGGCGCGCTGCCGGGCGGCGCAGGCCAACGCGGAGCGGGCCCAGGCGTCCATCGACCTGGCGCGCGCCAACCTGAACAAGACCGTGCTGCGCGCCCCGTTCGACGGCGTCATCGCCGACCTGACGGCGGAGGTGGGGGAGTGGGTCTCCCCCTCGCCCCCCGCCATGATGATCCCGCCGGTCTTCGACCTCATCGACCCGACCTCGATCTACGTCAGCGCCCCCCTCGACGAGGTGGACGCCGGCAGGCTTCGGATCGGCCAGCCGGCGCGCATCTCCCTCGATCCCTATCCGAACAAGTCGTTCAAGGGGAGCGTCACGCGGGTTGCCCCCTACGTCCAGGACGTGCAGGAGCAGAACCGCACCTTCGAGGTCGAGGTGGACTTCGAGGATGCCGGCTTCGCGCGCACGCTTCTTCCCGGGACGTCGGCCGACATCGAGATCATCCTGAAGGCGGTCGACGATGTGCTGCGCATGCCGACGTACGCCCTGCTGGAAGGGGACCGTGTCCTTGTGTTCAACGGCGGCCACCTCAAGGCCGTCCAGGTCACGACCGGCATGCGCAACTGGGAGTTCACCGAGGTCAAGGAGGGGCTCCAGGAGAAGGATCCGATCGTGGTGTCGCTCGATCGCGCCGAGGTCAAGGAGGGCGTCCGCGCCGAGATCCGGGACGAGATGAGCAAGCCGAAAGACGGGACGTGATCGAGCTGCGGGGGCTGACGCGCCACTTCCGCGTCGGCGATCAGACGGTGCGGGCCCTGCAGGACGTCAGCCTGACGATCCCGGACGGCGACTACCTGGCGCTGATGGGCCCCTCCGGGTCGGGGAAGTCCACGCTCCTGCACCTCCTCGGGTGTCTCGATCGCCCGACCAGCGGATCGTACGTCCTCGACGGGCACGAGGTCGGCACCCTTCCCGAGGGGGAGCTGGCGCAGATCAGAAGCCGCAAGATCGGTTTCGTGTTCCAGTTCTTCCACCTGGTCCCCAGGCTGACCGCCGCGGGGAACGTCGAGCTGCCGATGATCCTGGCCGGGATCCGCCCGTCGGAGCGGCGGGCCCGCGTGGCGAAGGCGCTGGCCGCGGTCGGGCTGACCGATCGCGCCTCGCACCGGCCGGACCAGCTCTCGGGGGGGCAGAGGCAGCGCGTGGCGATCGCGCGCGCCACCGTGATGGGCCCCTCGATCCTCCTGGCCGACGAGCCGACGGGGAACCTCGATCGGGCGTCGGGCAAGGAGATCATCGAGCTGATCGAGCGGATGAACCGCGACGGACTGACCGTCGTGGTGGTGACGCACGATCCCGAGGTCGGCGGGCGGGCGCGGCGCATCCTCAAGCTGGTGGACGGCCGGATCGTGTCCGACGGAGGGACGGCATGAGCGGCCTCGACCTGCTGCGCTTCGCCTCGATGGCGCTCAGGGGGCACCGGCTGCGGACCATCCTGACCCTCCTCGGGATGTCGATCGGCGTGGGGGCGGTCATCCTCCTGACCGCTCTCGGCGAAGGGGCCCGGGCGTACGTCACGAACGAGTTCATGGCCCTCGGCAGCAACCTGCTCATCGTGCTTCCGGGGAAGACCGAGACGACGGGGAACGCGCCCATCCTCGGCGGCACCACGCGTCCCCTGACGCTCGAGGACTGCGAGGCGATCCTGAGGCGCGGCCGGCGGGTGCGGCGCCTGGCGCCGCTCTCGGTCGGCTCGGCGCGCGTCGGCTACGGAGAGAAGCGCCGTGAAGTGACCGTCCTCGGCTCGACCCCCGATCTGCTGCCGGTGCGCCGGATCGAAGTGGGGATCGGTCGATTCCTCCCCG
>DATNEZ010000609.1:0-6911 GCA_035606645.1 Binatia bacterium | reverse complement strand
GCCGTTTCGATCGATCAGTCGATGCAGGGTGGCGGGAAGGATCGTCCGGGCGTCGAGGAGGCTCAGGTCGGGGCGCGCCTCGAGCAGGGCGGCGATCCGCTCGGGGCCCTCCTCCGGCTCGAGGCTGCAGACCGAGTAGACGAGACGGCCTCCGATCGACACGAGATCGGCCGCGCTCAGGAGCATCTGCGCCTGGGCGCGCGCCGCCGCCTCGATGTCCGCCTCGTCCCGCCGCCAGCGGATTTCCGGGTGCCGCCGGATGATTCCGGTGCCGGTGCAGGGGGCGTCGAGGAGGACGCGGCCGAACGTCGCGCGGAACGCGGGGCGCGTCGCGTCCGAGACCACCCGCAGGATCCCTCCGGCATGGAGCCGCCTGGCGTTGTCCTCCAGCAGGCGGAGCCTCGCCACCGAGATGTCCGAGGCGACTCCCCGGATCCCGGGGGGCAGCGACTCCGCAGCCATCAGGATCTTTCCTCCGGGCGCGGCGCAGAGATCGAGAAGCCCGTCCGGGTGATCGACCGGCTGCAGCAGGAGGGAGACGGCCTGGGCCGCCTCGTCCTGGAGGTAGATCTGGCCCTCCCGGAAGACCCTGGTGCGCTGGGGCGCCCCCCCGGCCACGCGCAGCGCCCCGGGCAGACAGGGCGACGGGGTGGTCTCGATCCCCTCCTCCCGCAGACGCGCGGCGACGGCATCAACGGCACCCGCACGGCGCGTGACGCGCAGGACGGTGGGGGCCGGCGTGTTCAGGACCTCGAGAAGCGCCTCGCATTCCGCCCGGCCATGTCGCGCCAGGAACCTCCTGGCCAGGAACGGCGGGAAGGAGTGCTTTTCGGCGAGATGAAGCGCGGGGTCGGCCGCCTCGTCGGGAAGCGGCGAGTCCGCGCCGAGTCCCTGGTCGATCAGGCGGCAGGCGGTCCTGAGGACCGCGTTCGTAAACGCAGCGGCGCCGCGCCCGCGTTTCGCCCGCGCCAGGGACACGGCTTCGTCGACCGCCGCGGCTCGAGGCACGCGGGTCAGGAAGAGGATCTGGAAGAGCGCCACGCGCGCTCCGATGAGGACCGGGGGATCGATGTCCGCGAGGGGCCGTTGCGAGGCCTTCTCGATCAGGCGGTCGAGCGCCCGTCGACGGCGCAGGACGCCGTAGACCAGCGTGGTGGCGAGGTTGCGCTCGCGCTCCTCGCCGCCGGACATCTCCGCCAGGAGAAGGTTGCTGCTCCCCCCCCCGACCTCGACCTTCTCGAGGATGGCGCAGGCGGCGGAGCGGCCGCTCCGACCCGCGGGCCGGCGGGGTGATTCAGCGCGGCGCGGGGTGGCCAAAGACGTCACCGATCCGGACGAGCCTGCCGTTCACCGCGTCGCGCGCCGGCATTGCCCGGCGGCCGGGGAACTGCAGATCGAGGATGCGGACCAGCCCCTGCTCCTGGCACTGCACCACGATCGCCTCGCCCGCCTCGAGAACCTGCCCGGGCGCGGGACGCGGGCCCCGAGACGTCCGGCCCTCGAATCCGACCTCGGCGCGCAGGACATTCACCGGCTCTCCATGCAGCCAGGAGTGCGCGAGAGGCCAGGGGTGGCAGGCGCGCACCCGGTCGGCGATCTCGGTTGCGCCGCTGGACCAGTCGATGAGACCGTCGGCGCGCTTCAGGGATGGGGCCTGCGTCGCCTCGGCCGGGTTCTGCTTCCGTGGCTCGAGCGCGCCCCGCTCGTGCAGGGCGAGCGTCTCGACCAGAAGGTCGGCGCCGAGGACCGCCAGCCTGACGGTCAGCTCCCCCGCCGTCTCGGCAAGGCCGATGGCGCATTCGCGCTGCAGCAGGATGTCGCCGGTATCGAGGCCGCGCTCCATCTTCATGGTCGTGACGCCCGTCACCTTGTCACCGGCCAGGATGGCATGCGCCACGGGCGCCGCGCCTCTGTACTTCGGGAGGAGCGAGGCGTGCAGGTTGATGCACCCTCGCGGCGGGATCCTCAGGACCTCCGGCGGAAGGATCTGGCCGTAGGCCACGACGATCACCGCCTCCGGCCCGATCGCCCCCAGCCCCTCGACCACCGCAGGCTCCTTCACCGACTCGGGCGCCAGGACGGGGATCCCGAGCGCCTGGGCCTCGGCGCGAACGGGAGAGGGCTCGGGCGGCGAGGCACGGCTTCGCCGCGGCCGGTCCGGCTGCGTGACCACCGTGGCGACCTCGTGGCCCGCCCGCGCCAGGGCGCGCAGCGCCGGGATGGCGAAATCGGGCGTCCCCATGAAGACGAGCCGCATGCCGGGCACCTAGGCCGGGACGAGGTCCCAGTCTCCCGCCCGCATCCGCTTCTGGACCTTCCTCTTGATCAGCCGGCGCTTCAGCGGGCTGAGGTGTTCGATGAACAGCCGGCCGTGCAGGTGGTCGATCTCGTGATTGAAGGCGCGCGCCATGAGGCCGTGTCCCTCGAGGGTCCGGACCTTCCCCGTCAGGTCCATCGCCTCGATGACGCACCGATCGGGCCGCTTCACGCGCTCGGTGAATCCCGGCAGGCTGAGGCAGCCCTCGTCGTCGACGTAGGAGCCGGTGTTCTCGACGATGCGCGGGTTGATCAGGACGAGCATCTCCCCCGGCCTCTCCCCGACGCTCAGGTCGACGACGGCGATCTGCCTGGCCACCCCCACCTGGTTCGCGGCCAGGCCGACCCCCGGGGCGGCGTACATCGTCTCGACCATGTCCTGCACGAGACGCTCGACGTCCGGGGTGATCTCGCGCACCAGCCCCGAATCGGTTGCCAGGACTTCATGCGGAAAGCGGAGGATCGGCAGGATCGCCATGAGGCGGAGTGATGTACCACACGCCCCGAGGGGCGTCAAGGCAAGGCGGGTGCCGCGCGCCGGCGATCTGGATGGATGCCTAGTGGCGGTGGTCGCCGCCGTTTCCCTTGTCGTTGTCCTTCGGCGGCTTCTGGGCGCGCGGCGGAGCGGAAGGCCGGGCGCTCGGCGGACGCTCGGGGCGCGGCCCCTGCAGGCCCGGCCGTCCGGGCGCCGGCGGCCCGATGCGGTTAGGCTGCCCGCCCTGGGGCTGGACGCGCTGCGGCTCCGTGCGGCCGCGGTTGCGATCGCCGCGCACGCCGTCGAACAGCCGTTCTATCTTCTGATCGGAGCGGGCCCCCGGGCGGCCTGGATCGACCGGGCGACTCTCGCGCCGCGGGGCTTCGCCGGCGCCCGCCGGAGGCGCCGATTCGCGCCGCGGATGGGCCTGGCTGTCGGGCGGCCGCGAGCCCTGCCGGTACGGCTGAGACTGGCGGGGCTCCTGCACCCGGCCCGGCGCGGCCGGGCGTCGGGGGGGACGCACGGACGTCGACGGTCCAGGGGCGGGAGCCCGCATGCTGTCGTCCGAGTCGGGCCTCCGCGGCCTGTCCGCGGACTGCCCCCGCTCCGGACGGGGTCGCGCCTGCTCGTTCGGATTCTCCTGGCCGCGCGGCTTGTCCTGGTCCGGTCCCCGGCCCCTGCCTCGCGGCAGGGCCTGGTCCCGCGGAGTGTTCCCGCGACGCGAGCGCGGCTCGGAATCCTTCTCCATGCTTCGGAACGACACGGGGCGGCTCTCCCGATCGACCGAGGCGGGCAGAGGCGTCCGGTTCCTGCGGACCTGCTCCATCAGGCGCTCCCCCTGATCGGGGCGGCGGCCCGTCTCCTTCGAATCGAATCGGGGCAGGCGCGAGGTCAGGACCACCTCGGTGCCTCGCGGCAGGCGATCGGCCCTCACGAACGACCGTCCCGGCCTCCGCTCGTCGAAGCGGTCGACGTTGACGAATCTCCAGCCACGCGGCCTGAGGTGATTCACGTTGATGTACGTGGCGTTGACGATCGTCACGTCGTGAAAGACCGGACGGTTGTAGTAGTTCAGCGGGCACCATCCGACATAGGACGGACCGACCGCGAAGCTCACCCAGGCGCCGCTCCACACGCGGCCCGGGATCCAGACCCACCCGATGTCCGTGGCGAAGTCCCAGCGGCCGTAGTGGTACGGAGCCCAGCCCCACGGATCGTAGGAGACCCACACCCAGCCGCCGCGGCACCAGGACCAGTAGCCGTTGGTGTACGGCCCCCACGAGCCCGCGTACACCGGCCTCCAGACCCAGCCGTAGCTCGGAACCATGCGCCAGGAGCCGTAGTACGACAGCTCGCTCATGTAGGGCCTGACTTCGGACGGCACGTCCTGCGGGACGTCCCGCGAGTCCCCGTCCCCGCCGCGCCTCAGGAAGGCCTCCTGGCGGGAGTCGACGAAGCGATCGAAGTCGTCCAGACGCGCCGTGTTGAACCGGCGCGGCTCGGAAGGCAGCCGGCCGGGCTGGACGCTGCTCCGCTCTCCCGTCCGGACCAGGACGGAATCCTCGTCGCCCGACAGCTCGGCCACGCCGCGGAAGGAATAGACGGTGGTCGCCCCTTCCTCGTTTTCGATCCGGTAGCTGCCGCCCGATAGCAGGTAGATGGATCCCGCCTCGGTGTCGATGCGGAACGTCTGGTCGCGGCTCTCGGGATCGGAAGTGTCGATGCGGATCGCGCCGCTCTCCAGCGCGATCAGGTTCGTCTTTTCGTACCTGTTGTCCAGGTCGGCCAGGTTCCGGAGGCTCACCCTGGTGTCCTGATCGAGCCACACGACCGACCCGTCGGCCAGGCTGATCTCGGCCCGGCCGTCCTCCGTGCTGACGCGGTCACCTGGCGTGACGGGATCGTTGACCACCCCGTCGGTCACCGACCCCTCGCCGGCGCGCTCGAGGGTCAGGCCGCCTTCCAGGTAACGGATGCGCCCGTAGACCGAGCCGTACTCGGGGTCGTCCTCGTCGGGACCGGCCAAGGCCGGGGAAACCACCCCTCCGGCGAGCAACATGGAGCCTGCCAGCAACAACCACCGTGACCACCTCGGCCTGGGTCGCATCGTCACTGCCCTGCCTTTCGCTGGATCCTGTTCTCGGATCCTTACCCGGATACTAGCCAGTTCCATGCCACGCCGCGAAGCCGGGACGGTTGCGGAATTGGTCACTTTTCCGGCCTCGGAGGGGGTGGCCGGATTGACTGCTTCCCGGGGTGTCACCTGTCCCGAGGCCAGCCGTCCTCAGTCCCGGACGGCACCGCGCCATAATTGTGGCCCGCCGCCGCCTGGGCCTATACTGGCGCATGGTCCGTCGGCCGATCTCCCTGCTCCTCCTCGGCCTCATCCTGGCCGGGACGGCCGTTGTCCCGGTTCTCGGGACCGCCCGCAAGCCGAAGCCGCCGGCCGGGCCGAAGGGAGACGGGAAGCCGAAGCTGGTCCTCACCGCCAATCCCGCCTTCGGCTTCACGCCGGTGACCGTGTTCATCACGGGGGCCCTTTCGGGCATCGACCTGAATGACCGGAACTTCTGCCACGCGGCGGTCACCTGGGTACGGATCGACCCAGGCCAGTCCGAGCGCGACGGGTTCAGGACCCGGGAGGATCCGGCCTGCGTGCACCCTGACGAGGAGATTTCGGTGAGCACCAGCTTCACCAAGACGTTCGTCCTGTACCGGCCCGGATCGTACCTCATCCGGCTGGAAGTCGAGGGGAAGGACGGGACGCGGGTGGTCTCCGCCTACACGAAGGTCGAGGTGCTCCGGGTGCAGTGACCGGGCGGGCGGGAGCCTGTCCGAGTATCGGTCAGGTTCCTAGGGAGGGGTGCTCAGCTCCGGCTTGGGCTCCGTCGGCTCCCCCTCTGCGGGCTTCCCCAGGCGCTTCAGGAGCCGGTCGGTCAGGCTCTCGCGCACCCTATCCTTGGCACGCTCCTTCACCTGTTTGCCCTGCGCCTGCGAATTGATTCCGAAGCTCGGGCTCGCCAGGTTCCCCTTGAGCGCCATGTACACGGTGAGTCGGTCCTTCTCGGTCAGGCCCCGCAGCCGCGCGTTCTTGGTCACCATGCCGCTGGTCGCCTCCTCCGAGAAGCGCGCCGTCACGTCCAGGTCGAGCGTGGCGTCCAGGCCGACCCAGCCTTTCCCCTCGAGGTCGAGGTCCTGGGAGTGCAGCGCCAGGTCGTCGGTCCTGGCCCTGCGGTCCGCGACCGCGAGCGTCGCCCTCAGGTACTCGAACGGCGTGCTGTCGCGGCCGACCCCTTTCCCCCCGGCCATCTCCAGGAGGGAGGCGAGCTGCTTGAGAACGCTGATCGACGTGAGAGAGCCGTCGGCGATCTCGATGTCGCCGGTCCCCCGGGCTGTGCCGAGGATCGGATCCATGCCGGCGCCGGCCGCGGTCAGGTCGAGCCGCCCCTTCAGCCGGCCCTTGATCAGTCCCTTGAGACCCGGGTCATAGGCCGACAGGAGCGGGTCGACGTCCACCTTGTCGAGGCGGACGGAGGCGGCGTACCCGGGCACGGCCCGGGAAAGGTCGGTGCTCGCCTTGCCTCCCAGCGTCCCTCCATAGAATCCGGCGCTCAGATCCGAGAGCGAGAAGACGCTTTTGGCCAGGCCGGCCGAGGCGTGCACGTCGGTGAGATCGAAGGTCTGGAAGCGCACCTCCTTGACGTCGAGCCGGCCGGACCCGCTGACCTGCTCCAGAAGGCCCGCGGAGGAGGCGGCCGGAGCGGCGCCCGGCCGGTTTTGCGCGGCGGGGGCCGCCGGGGCCAGCGTCGCCACGATCTCGTTCAGGTCCAGGCGGGGAGAGGTCAGGGCGAACCCGATCCTGGGTTTCAGGAAGTTCTCCACCTTGAGGCTGCCGCGCAGGGACGACGAACCGATGCTGACGCTGAAGTCCTGCCACTCGGCGCGCTCCCCGTCGACGACCAGCTTGCCCGACAGGTCCTTGACCGGCAGCGCCATGCCGGCGTCCCGGTAGCTGATCCCCTTGAGGGCGAGCGTCCCCTTGAACCGGAGCGATTCCGGCCGCTCGAGAGGGACGCTGGCGGTGCCGTCCAGGTCCAAAGCGCCGCGCGCCTCCATGCCG
>DATNEZ010000586.1:0-4180 GCA_035606645.1 Binatia bacterium | reverse complement strand
CCGTCGATCGCTCCCCGGATGCGCACCACCGGACCCTCTCCCACCAGGCGCCGCAGCTCGGCGACCGTGCCGGCGGCCAGCACCCGGCCGTGGTCGATGATCGCCAGCCGTCCGCAGATCTGTTCCGCCTCCTCGAGGTAGTGGGAGGTGTACAGCACGGCGCGCCCGCTCCGGGCCTGGTCGCGCACCACGTCCAGGATGCGCAGCCGCGCCTGGGGATCGATCCCGACCGTCGGCTCGTCGAGGAGCAGCAGGTCGGGCGAGTGCACCAGCCCCGCGGCCAGGTTGAGCCGCCGCTTCAGACCGCCGGAGTAGGTCTTGACCCGCGCCTTCGCGCGGTCGGCCAGGCCGACCAGGTCGAGGGCCCGGCGCACCGCATCCTCGAGCGCTCCGCCAGACAAGCCGTACAGGCGGCCCCAGAAGCGCAGGTTCTCGGCCGCCGACAGCTCCTCGTAGAGCGCGATGTCCTGGGGCACCACACCCATCCGGGCGCGGGCCTTGCCGGAGCCGCCCGAGGCGTCCTGCCCGAAGATCAGCGCCTGGCCCGAGGCCGGCGGCAGGATCCCCGAGACGATCGAGATCGTCGTCGTCTTGCCGGCGCCGTTCGGCCCGAGCAGCCCGAAGATCTCCCCCGGTTGCACGTCGAACGACACGCCGTCGACGGCGACCGTCTTCCCGTAGGCGTAGCGGATGTCGGCGACCCGCAGCGCCACCTCGCGCGACTCCTGAGGCGTCGTCATCGTCCCGTCCTTGTCCTTGGTCGTGTCCGCAATCCGGCTGAGGGGGCGGACGTTAGCACGCCCCCTCGGGACCGTCAACGTGGGGCCGGCGCGAAAGGTTCCCCGGCGATCACCCGGTCCAGGCGAAGCGGAGCTTCAGCGCCACCTGGTCGCTCACCGGACCGAGGTCGAGTCGGCCCTCCCCGATAGGATGGGTCCAGTTGCGGTTCCAGACGAAGAACAGATCGCTGCCGGGGCGGAGCGTCCAGCGCAGGCGGGCGTTCATCCCCAGGCCGGGGGGTGGGTCGTTCGTTCCCGGCGGTAATGTGGACTCGTACTGGAGGAGCACGAAGCAGACGAGGCGCGGTGAGAACGCATAGACGTTGTCCATCTGGAACAGGCGCTTGACGAAGTCCCCCTGGGGAAGGTGGCCGAAGTCGTTCGTCAGATCGAGCTTCTGGTGCAGGCGTCCGCGCAATACGTCCCAGTTCACGAAGGTCTCGATCTCGGTCAGCCGGCCGTCGTAGAACTCGCCGAACCATACGGTGCTCCCGGCGCGCCAGCCCCGGTTCTGCGCCGATTGCGCCTCGACACGATAGCGGGTGAAGTGATAGTTGCCCACCGGGATGTCGACGCCGCCTGCGACTTCGAACGGGGCGGTCAGGGATTCGTAGGTCGGGACCCAGTTGGCCTCGAAGTGCTCGCCGGATTCCGTCTCGATGTTGAAGGGGGCGGTGAACAGCCGCCGGCTTTCGGTGTGGCCGTCGAGATCGTCCACCTGGGTGAACCTGGTCTCGAAGAACGCCTGCCGGATGAAGGCGAGCGGGCCGTCGCGCCTGGGGCGCGGCTGGACGGCGCTCCAGAAGTCGTACCAGCGCGTCCCCGGACGGGGCAGGAATCCGAGGGCGGGGTCGAGCGCGTCGCCGAACTCGGAGAACCGGGCGTAGGCATTCCACAGGTCGTTCGGGAAGTCGACTTTCACTCCCCAGCCGTCGCGCCGCCCGGCCGCGAGATCGCCGCTCGAGCGCGCCGCCCAGGCGCCGACGGTCATCTTCTTGTCCCCGCGGATGCGCGAGGTGTGCCAGGTGGCGTCGACTCCCGCGAGGGTGTTGCTCTTCAGGCTCTCGGGATCCCCGTGCGTGCCGATCGCCCCGATCCGGAGACTGTCGCCGGCGTCGTACGTGACGCGGGCCGCGGACAGGTTCGTCCTGTCCGCCTGGTTGGAATTCCCGGTCTCGATGTCGAGCGCGGCGACTCCCAGGCGCCCGGCGTGTCCGAGGATCTTGGCTCCCCAGTTGATCGGCACCGTCTCCCCGTCGATCAGGCCGATGCGCCGCGAGTAGAACGGCAGGAACTCCTCGCTCAGGCCGAGCCCGAAATTGAACAGGCTCGACCCCTCCAGGAAGAAGGAGCGCTTCTCCGGGAAGAACAGGTCGAAGCGGGTCAGGTTGATCTGGCGCGTGTCGACCTCGGTCTCCGCGAAGTCGGTGTTGGCCGTGAGCACCCCCGTGAGCTGCGGGGTCAGGCTGTACGACAGGTCGAGCCCGCCCCGCCCGACGCGGTTCAGGGTGTCCTCGGACGGGGCCCGCTCGTATCGCGCGAGCCCGTACGGCGTGATCGTCAGGCCGTGTCCCTGGTCCAGGTCCGCGACCCCGGTGAGAAGGCCGGCGCTCGTCAGGTCCAGGAAATCGCTGTCGCGCGTCAGCCCCGCCCAGTGGTAGACGATCCGATCGCGCCCGACCCCGCGCAGCAGATTCAGGCCCCACTCGGGGAGTCCCCCCTTGAAGTGCAGGGTCCGCGACGGGATGCGGACCTCGGCGGTCCAGCCCTGCGCGTCGATCCGCGTGCGCGCCTCCCAGATGCCGTCCCAGTCGCTGGACCACAGCCCCGGGCCCGGGATCAGTCCGTCGCTGATCCCCCCCGAGGCCCGGATGTCGAAGAAGTACGCCGTGCGACGGTCGCCGTAGGTGTCGAAGGCGATGCTGACGAAGTCCTCGCCGAACGGGTCGTCCACGTCCCGGCGCATCGAGTGCAGGGTGATTTTCGCCGGCTCCGGATCGAAGCACCGGAAGCCCACGTAGAGGGTGTCGGCGTCCCGCAGCAGCAGGACCTCGGTCCGGTACGGGGTCGGCTCGCCGGGGTGCGGCGAGTGCTGGGTCAGATCGGCGATGAGGCCGGCGCGGCTCCAGTCGGCCTCGTCGAGGAGCCCGTCGATCCGGATCGGGCCCTGTGCCCGCACGGCCTCGACCCGCGGAGGCCCGGCATCGGGCGCGCCGAGGGCCGCGCCGGCCCGGACGAGCGCCAGCAGAAGAAAAGCCCGGGCCTTCCTGGTCAGCGGGATCGGCGCCTCCGGGCCACGGGCGCCAGGATCGCCTTCTCGCCGGGGGTCAGGGGGCGGGACGTCCCGGTGACGCGATCGTGGGGGACCAGGACCGCCTCCGCCTCGGCCGCGACGCCGCCGCGCCGGGTGGCGAGGATCTCCCGCGTCCTTATGCTGGACCGGCCGACACGCTCGACGCGGCAGGTCGCCACGACCTCGCGGTCGTCCTGGCGCAGCGGCCGCCGGAAATCGATCGCCACGCGCGCCACCACGTAGTCGAACTCTCCGTCCCGCTTTTCGAAGAGCCGCCGGACCATCTCGTCGCGCGCCTCCTCGAGGTAGCTCAGGAAAACGGCGTTGTTGACGTGGCCGTAAGCGTCCATGTCGCGCCAGCGGATCGGAATCCGTTTGCGGTGGACCCCGCTCACCGGCCCTCCAGCTTCACCGTCGCCGGGGCCTCCCCGGCCAGGCCGCGCGCCGTCTCCTCGGCCCGGGCGAAGAAGCGCAGGAAGTTCTCGCCCAGGACGCCGCGGACGACCTCCTCCGAATGGCCGCGCCGCAGGAGCTCGGCGGTCAGGGCCGGAAGCTTCGACACGTCGTCCAGCCCCTCGGGAGGGTCCTCGATGCCGTCGAAGTCGCTCCCCAGCCCGACCGCCTGCGGGCCGGCCACCTGGATGACGTGCTCGATGTGATCGACGGCGCGCGTCCAGGACGTCCGGTGCTTCGGGAGGGTGTCGAACAGCTTGCTGATCGCCTCGTCGCGCGCCTTCGGATCGGTCTGCAGGTCCTTCTTGATCTTGAGGTATTGATCCATCACCGCCGCGCGGTCCGCCTTCGACTGGTCGACCACCTTCTGGTCGAGGAAGTACGACCCGATGTTGATCATCACGACCCCTCCGCCCTTGGCGATCCGCCGGATCTGGTCGTCGGTCAGGTTGCGCGGGATGTCGCTCAGGGCCCGGCACGAGGAGTGGGAGGCGAAGATCGGGGCGTGGGAGGTCTCGAGCACGTCGTCGATCGTCTCGTCCGACACGTGGGAGACGTCCACCAGCATGCCGATCCGGTTCATCTCGCGCACCACCTGCCGCCCGAACTCGCTCAGGCCGTGATGCACCTGGTACTCGGCCGGATTGAAGTCGGG
>DATNEZ010000621.1:0-7777 GCA_035606645.1 Binatia bacterium | reverse complement strand
GCAGACCTCGGCATCCTCCAGCCGCTTCTCGAGCTGCCGGAACGCGTCGATCTCCGAGCTGATTCGGGTGCGGGTCTTGAGGGCGGACTGGGCGCCTGAGGGGTCGTTCCAGAGGTTCGGGTCGGCGACCTTCTTTTCTATCTCCGCGAGCTCGCGGGCCTGTGCCTCGAGATCAAAGATGCCCCCGAAGCTCGGTGAAGCGCCCCTTGAGGGCGTCCACCTTGCGGACGAGGTCGTCGATCTCGAAGCTGCGGGTCGCTTTCGCCACGGTCAGGAAACTCCGGTGCCCGATCGCAGAAACGCCGCGCGGAGCGCGGCGACGTGAAGAATGGCCAGTATAGCACAGCCCCAGGCGAAGAGGTCCCCGCAGCGGGAGTAGACGGTCCGATCGTGGCGCGCCATGAGCGCGCCGGCAAGCACGGCGCTCTCTTCGATCCCGGTCCGCGAAAGGATCCGTCCGTACGGATCGATGAGCGCGCTGATCCCGGTGTTGGCGGCGCGCACCATGAAGCGGCGGTTCTCCGCCGCGCGCACGGCCGCCATCGCCAGGTGCTGGTAGGGGGCGGCGGTGCGGCCGAACCAGGCGTCATTCGTGATGTTCACCAGAAAATCGGCGTCGCGCCCCGCCACCCGGCGGACGACCTCCGGGAAGATCGCCTCGTAGCAGATGATCGTCCCGGCGCGTCCGACGGACGTCGGCAACGGCTCCAGCCGCGTCCCGGCCGCGAACTCGGCGATCGTCCCGCCGACCATCCGGTTCACGAAGAAGAGCACCCGGGCCAGGGGAACGTACTCGCCGAACGGCACCAGGTGGACCTTGTCGTAGGTCGCTCCCAGCGTGCCGTCGGCCCCGACGGCGAGGGCGCTGTTGTAGGCGCGCAGCTCCCCGCCGGCGGCGCGGTAATCGATGCTCCCGACGATCAGGTCCGCGTTCAGGGAACGGGCCAGATCCCGCAGGAACGTCGAGTACGTCTCGTCGGTCTGGACCGTCGGCCCGGAGCCTGCCCCGCGCCCCGGGTGACGCACGGAGAACGGGCTCGACGACTCGGGCCACACGATCAGCCTCGCCCCGGCCGAAGCGGCCCCGCGGCTGAGCCGGGACAGGTCCGACAACGTGCCCGCCGCGCTCCGGGGATCCCACTTGCGGTCCTGCCGAACGTTCGCCTGGACGGCGGCAACCTGGATCGCGCCGCCGGCATCGCCCGCCTCCTGCCGGTCCCCGCGCCGCATCGCCAGCGCGCCGCCCGCCCACGACAGGCCCAGGACGGCGATCAGCACGGCCCCGGCGATCCGCACCCGGATCCCGGCCGGCCGGAGCACCAGGAGGGCGCCTCCGGCGTTCGCCGCCATCACCAGGAAGGACACGGCCAGGATCCCGCCCCAGGCCGACGCCTGGAGGAGCGCCGGGTTGCGGTACTGGGAATACCCGAGGAGTCCCCAGGGGAAACCGGTCAGCAGGCGGGCGCGCGCGATCTCCAGCGCCACCCAGCTCACCGGCGCGAAGGCCAGGGCGATGGGGCCATGGCGTCGCCAGGCGGCGCTGACCAGCCAGGCGAAGAGCGCGAAATACGTCGCCAGGTAGAAGACCAGGAGCGCGAGCAGGAGCCAGGCGACCGGGAGCGGCAGGCCGCCGTAGGTCTCCATCACCCCGGGGATCCAGTACAGCAGGATCGCGAAGAAGGCCGCGCCGCAGGCGTATCCGCGGAGCAGGGCGGCCGCCCGGCCGGTCGACTGCAGCGACAGGAGAAAGGGGATCAGGGCGACCAGGGCCAGGAGCCCCCAGTCGGCGCGCGGGTACGCGAGCGCCAGGAGCGCTCCCGACACGCCGGCCCAGACACTTCCGGCTGCCGCGCCGGCATGCCGTGCCATGCCGGCCGCGCGGTCGCTACCTCTCATGCAGCAGGAGACGGAGCGGCTCCCGGACGTCGACCAGGCCGGTCGCCGCCTTGCGCAGGCCGGCGAGGCAGAGCGTCTCCTCTCCCCTGCGCACCCTGTCCCGGCGCAAAGAGGCGGCCGACGCCTGCGGCGCGAACATCTCGCTCCCGGGGGCCGGCGCGAAGAGATCGAAGACCGGCCGCAGGCGCATCACCCCCGAGCCGCGGCAGGAGGCGCAGCCCTGGGCCGCGGCGTATTCCCCCGGGGGCGGACGACGATGCGCCGGGGACCCGGCAAGCAGGTCGGCCAGATCGACGGGGCGCCGGCAGCCCGTGCAGAGCTCTTCCAGCAGGCGCACGGCCAGGATCCCGGACAGCACGGGGCGCAGCAGGCGGGCGAGCCCTGCGCGGGCGATCGATTCGATGACGGCCGCCGCATCGCCGGCGGGAACGACCGTGGCCAGCACGATTCTCCGTCCCGCCTGCCCGGCGGCCGCGGCGGCGCGTCCGGGCTCGAGGAGATCGGGGATCAGCAGGACATCCGGCGAGGCCTGGCCGGCCCGCTCGAGGACCGCCTCGAAGGGAAACGCCTCCCCGTCCCGGGCCAGCGGGAAGAAGTCCAGTCCCGCCATCGCACCGATCTCGCCGAGGCCGGCGCGCCTCGGATGGCGTTCATCCAGAAGGTCGAGAGCGCACCTGACGGCGGTCGCGGCGCCCAGCGCGTCGGCGGCCGCCACGAGCAGCAGCCCGCGCCCGTCTTCGGCGAGGCGGTCGACGAGAGGGGCGAGCCCGGGCAGGTCGTCCCGCACATCCTGCGCATTCCCGGCCACCACCCTCTCGTCGCGCAGATCCAGCGTGTACGTGTCCCCCTCGAGGCCGGGAAGGGCCGAGACCGAGACGGCCACGCGCCGGCCTTCGATGAGGAGGGTGAACCGGCCGACCTTGGGGATCACCCGGCCGCGGACCGCGATCCCGGACAGTCCCTCGATCAGCCGCGCCAGGCCGGGGTAGATCCCGCGCTCCTGAGTCACCTCCTGGTCGTCGACGCGCCGGCCGCTGAATACGACGCGGACGCTCTTCGCCTGCGGCTCGACCCGGATCGATCGCGCGCCGCGGCGGACCGCCTCGGCGGCGAGCGCGCGCAGCCTGTCGGACGGCGGGGCCTCCGGGCCCAGCACTTCCGGCAGGACCGGCACGATGCCGCGGCCGCGGTCCGCCAGGACGAGCTGGTTCTCGGCGCCGGGGAAATAGAGCACGCCGGGCTCGACCTCCGCGGGATAGAAACGCCGCAGCACCTCGGTGATGATGGACGGCGGGCAGATCAGCGGATCGACGCGCAGGCCGGTGAGCTCCTCCACGGCCGGGATGAGCGCGGGGACATCGGCGGACGACAGGCCCAGTGCGAGAACGCCGTCCTCGACGGCGACCGGCACCATGCCGTAGTAATGCGCCAGCCTTCCCGGAATCCGATCGACCGGCGGGCTGGTGAGGACCTCTCCCGCGAGCCCCGGCTGGAGGACCTCGAAATGATCCTCGAGGAACAGGTGCAGGGACGCCGGGGTCGCCAGCCCCATCTTGAGCAGGTTGTAGCCGAGCCGGCCCCCGCGGACCCGCTGCTCTTCCAGCCCGCTCGTGACCGCGCGCCGCGTGGCGATGCCGGCCTCGATCAGCAGGTCCCCCAGGAGCCTGTGATCCTCGGCCGGCGGGCGCCTGTCGCTCAACTCAGTCCCCCTCCTGCAGGATCCAGGCGGTCAGGTGGAGGTCCCGACGGAGCACCTGGACCGCGGTCTCCGCTTCGGCCCGCGTCTTGTAGCGGGCGGCACGCACCCGGTACACGACCGCGCCGCCCGATCGGTCCTCCTGGACGAGCGCCGGGAAACCCTTCGATGCGAGGCGGGACCTGAGTCGCTTCGCCGCGGCGGCATCGCGCGTGGCGAGGGCCTGGACGACGAACGCGCCGCCTCCGCCCTGCGACTGGGGCGACAGGGCGCGCGTATCATTATTACGTGCGTCGGAATGGAGCCCGCCGGTCGGCGGGGGGGCCGGCTTGCCGCTCCCCAGGGTCTTGTAGAAGGTCAGGTCGCCGGGAAGGGACATCGTGCCAGGGGCGGTCTCGCCGGCGGCCCCGGTGGGATCGGCGGGCGGCGCGACGCCCTCTCCGCCCGTTCCGGTGCCGCGCCCGGCCCAGCGGGCCAGCCCCACCATGAGCCCCGCCACGATCACGACCTGGACCAGGAGCCTCTTGACGGACGGCGGTCCGGTCAACGCGTCCCTCCGGCGGCCTGCGGGGCATCCTCGTCGGCCTCGGAGACCCCGATGGAGTTCTTGCCTGCCAGCTTGATCTTCTGCATCGCCTTGTCGGCGCACTTGATCAGCCCGAGGCTGGTGCGCGCGTGGTCCGGGTAGGCGGCGACGCCGAACGACGCGGTCAGGGTCATCCCGGGCGTGTCGTCGACCAGGAAGGTCCGCGCCTGGAGCGACGTGCGCAGGCGCTCGGCCAGCTCGCAGGCCCCCTGCAGATCGGTCTCCGGCAGGACGATGCAGAACTCGTCGCCGCCGTATCGGAACACCTTGTCGCTGCCTCGGATCTCGCCGATCAGCCGCCGGGACACCTCGCGAAGCGCCTTGCTTCCCATGGAGTGGCCGAAGCGGTTGTTGATCTCCTTGAGGTTGTCCATGTCCAGGAAGATCAGCGACAGCGGCGTCGCGTAGCGGTGCGCCCGGTACACCTCCTCGCTCAGGAACCGATCGAAGTAGCGCCGGTTGAACGATTCGGTCTGATCGTCCTTGATGATCAGCTCCTTGTAGCGCTCGACCAGGAGGGCGTTCAGGAGCGCAGGGATCAGCTCGGGCACGAGGCGCCCGATGCGGTCCTGGTCGTCCTGCGCCAGCCCTTCCCCCTCGCGGGACAGGAGAAGCATGCCCAGGATGGCCCCGCCGCCGGGCAAAGGCATCGAGAGGACGTGCTCGATCCCCAGCCGGCGCAGCGCCTCGGGGGCGCGCGCCGTCGACGGCATGTACGAGGCGGGCGGGCCCGGGCCGCGCAGGTCGGCCAGGTCGAGCGTCAGGATCCCTTTGCGGCGCGGGTCGTCGGGCGGAATGTGCGCCGCCCTGAGATGGAACGTGTCCTGCTCGCTGTCGTACAGGTAGAGCAGGGCCGCCGTCGCCCGCCCGGCGTCCATTCCGGCGCGGACGATGGCGTCCGCGACCACCGTAAGATCGAGCTGGCGGGCCACACCCAGTGCGGTGCGCGCGATTCCCAGGTCTTCTGCGAGCCTGTCGGTGCTCACGGGGTCTCCGCGAGGCGCCACGCGGGGCGCTTCAGACGATCTTCCGTTTCAGGGCGTCGAAGATGTCGATCGGGACCGGAAAGATGATCGTCGAGTTCTTCTCCGTCGCAATCTCGGTCAGCGTCTGCAGGTAGCGCAGCTGCAGCGTCGTCGGGTTCTCCGACATCACGCCGGCCGCCTTGGCGAGCTGCGCCGACGCCTGGTACTCCCCCTCGGCGTGGATGATCTTGGCGCGCTTCTCGCGCTCCGCCTCGGCCTGCTTCGCCATGGCGCGCTGCATCTCCACCGGCAGGTCCACGTGCTTCACTTCCACCATCGACACCTTGATGCCCCAGGGATCGGTGTGACGATCCAGGATCTGCTGCAGCTCCGCGTTCAGCCGCTCGCGCTGGCTCAGCAGGTCGTCGAGCTCGCACTGCCCGAGGACCGATCGCAGGGTCGTCTGCGCCAGCTGCGAGGTGGCGTAATGATACTGCTCGACCTCGACCACCGCTCTCTTGGGATCGATGACGCGGTAGTAGACCACCGCGTTCACCTTGACCGAGACGTTGTCGCGCGTGATCACGTCCTGCGACGGCACGTCGTGCACGATGGTCCTGAGCGAAATCCGCACCATCCGGTCGATCGGAGTGAACACGAAGGCGATCCCGGGCCCCTTGGCGGTGTCGTGCAGGCGCCCCAGGCGGAAGATGACCGCGCGCTCGTACTCGTTCAGTATCTTGATGCTCGCGAGCAGCCAGACGACGACGGCGAACACGAAGAACAGACCACCCGACCCCACAGCACCCATCATGAGCCTCCTTCGCGGATCACCGCGGTGTCAGGACACTTCCTCGACCTCGATTGCCAGGTCCTGGACGCGGGTCACGCGCACCGCGGTTCCCTTCTGGATCGGCCGGGCCGCCCGCGCATTCCAGTACTCGCCGTGCACGAACACCCGTCCCGCTGGTGCGAGGTCGGTCAGCGCGGTGCCGCGCTCCCCCACCAGACCCGACGACCCGGTCGAAGGCCTCCGGCGAGACACGCGCACCACCAGGGTGGTCAGGATCGCCATGATGAATCCGGCGGTCCCGGCGATCGACAGGATGGCCCAGCGCGCCGCGCCGATGCCGGGCGCGGACGGCGTCCCCTTGAACAGCATCATGCCCCCGAGAACCAGGCAGACGATCCCTCCGGCGGTCAGCGTGCCGTAGCTGGGCACCTTCAGCTCCAGCAGGAACATCGTGAGGCCCAGGGCCACGAGCACCACGCCGACCCAGCTGAGCGGGAGAATCTGCGAAGCCAGGGCGAAAAGCAGGAGACAGATGCCGCCGATCACCCCGGGCGCGATCAGCCCGGGGTGGGTGAACTCGACATACAGCCCGACGAGGCCGGCGAAGAGCAGGAACACCGCCACCGTCGGGTTCGCCAGGACGCTGAGCAGGCGCTCCCGCGTCGACATGTCGAGCGACACGATCCTCACGCGGCCGAGGCGCAACGTCTCGCTGCGCCCGTCGAACCGCCGGATCGTCTTGCCGTCGAGGACCGACAGGATCTCTCCCTCGTCGCGGCAGACGTAGTCGATGAGCCTCAGCTTCAGCGCCTCGCGCTCGGTGAAGGCGCTGCTCTTGCGCACCACCTCTTCGGCAACCTTCTCGTTCCGGCCGCGGTTGTTCGCGAGGCTCCGCGCGTAGGCGGCGGCGTCGTTCTCGATCTTGGCCATCATCGGCGAGTCCTTCGGAATCTCCCCCATGGCGGCCACAGGATGGGCGGCGCCGATCCGCGTCCCCGGCGCCATCACCGCCACGTCGGCGGCGATCGTGATGAAGAACCCGGCCGAGGCCGCCTTGCTGCCGTTGACGAACACCACCACCGGCACGCGCGACCCGGTGATCTCCCGGATCATCTCCTCGGTCGAGTTGAGCCAGCCCCCGGGGGTGTCGAGCTTGATGATCAGGAGAGCGGCGTGCTCGTCGTTGGCGCGCCCGATCGTCTCCTTGAGGTAGCGGGCCGCGATCGGGTGGATCGCGTCGTCCAGGGTCACGGTGAAGACCACCGCCTCGCCCGCCTGCGGCGGCGGCGCGGTCGGGGCGGCGGACGCCACGACGACTCCCGCGGCGATCGCAGCACAGGCCAGGACCCTGGGCAGGAAGCGGGCCGGGCTCCTGGTGATCCGCCGCATCACCCTTCCCGGGCGCCGAGGAGCCCCCGCAGGCGCTCCACGCCGGCGCGGATCCGGTCGAGACTCAGGGCGTAGGACAGGCGCACGAAGCCGGGCATGCCGAACGCCTCCCCGGGGACGGTCGCGACACCGATCTCGGCCATCAGGCGGCGCCCGAACTCGATCGACGTGGCGCAGCCGAGTGCCTTCATCGCCCCCGTGACGTTGGGGAAGACGTAGAAACTCCCCGGGGGCAGCATACAGGCAATCCCCTGAATCCGGTTGAGCGATCGGACGAGCTCGTCGCGCCGCTTCCGGTACTCCTCGCGCATGGCGGCGACCGAGTCCTGCGGCCCGGTCAGCGCCGCGACGGCGGCGGCCTGCGAGATCGAGGACGTGTGCGTCGCGTCGTGCGACTGGATCTTGCGCATCGCATCGATGATCGGCCGCGGCCCGAGCGCGTAGCCCACGCG
>DATNEZ010000552.1:0-2562 GCA_035606645.1 Binatia bacterium | reverse complement strand
TCGTCGCACTACGATCTCGCGAAATCCGGGAACAAGGACTGGACCTTCAAGACGGAGCAGAACAGCCTGTCGGTCGGGCAGTCGGTCTGGACGGGGACCATCCACGAGCAGAACATCGAAGGCAAGATGATCATGACGAAGAAGGATGGAGCCGTCCTGACCTACACGTTCAAGGGCAACAAGCTCGACTGACACGCGGGATCTCCCCGGACCCACTCCCCGCCCCATCCGGTTCCCGCCTCCAGGGCCCCGCGCTGCCCCCCAGCGCGGGGCTTTCTCTCGTCGCTCCCGCCTGATCGCGCGCCTCTCAGGGATCCTCACCCCGAGATTCAGCGGCCGCCGGATATCCGCCCCGCCGCGTCCTGTGCGAACGTCTCGATCGCAATGTGGTGGCGCGCCCCCGTCCGGGGGAGCGCCGGGGCAGGCCCCTTCCCCGAGCCGGGGTCCCGACCGTGGTGCCAGGTTGCGTTCCTGCAGAGCTCCGGAGAAACCGAGACATCATCACCATGACCACACTGACAAGCCGTGGTTTGTCGATCGCCCTGGGGCTGAGCCTCATCGGGATCGCGCTCTCCGCCACCACCGCCTCCGCCCGCTCCCGGGCCGGCGACGTCCAGGCCGACTGCTCCTCCCAGGAAATCTCCGAGGTTCAGGCCATCCTCGAGCGCGCGGGATACCTGGCTCCGGACGAATACGCGACGGGGGAGAACGACGAGATGACCCAGGCGGCGATTCGAAGCTTCCAGGCGCATCACCAGCTTCCGCCGACCGGTCGGGTCGACTACGCCACGATGGCCCAGCTCTCGAGCCACGCCGGGATGAGCGACCGTGACGGGGACAGGGTGGTCGATGACCTCGACTGGTGCCCGGGCACACGGCCCGAAACCCAGGTGGACGCGCATGGCTGCCAGGAGGTGGCCCGTCGCGACTCCCTGTTCGACGGGAAAAGGAGCCTCACTCTCGAGGGGGTGACGTTCGACACCGGCACGGCGCACCTGACTCCCGACGCCCGCGTGGTCCTGGACCGGGTCGCCGAGTCGCTGACCTCGTGGCCCGACACCCGCGTCGAGGTCAATGGATACGCGGACTCGAGGAACACCAGCGCCTCCAACCTCGCTCTCTCGCGGGCGCGTTCGTCGGCGGTGTGCGAGTACCTCGTCGAACGGGGGGTGGCCTCATCGCGCCTGTGGCAGAACGGCTTCGGCGAGTCCCATCCGATCGCCGATAACACGACGGCGGCCGGGCGCGCGACGAACCGGCGCGTTGTCTTCATCCGGATCGACTGAAGAACCGCTTCGGGTCGGCGGCGACAGGGCGTTTGCGCCGCCGACGGCTCTCCTCCCATGGGACTCCTGAGACGCCGATGCTGCCTTTCCGGACCGGATCGCTGCCGCTGCCGAATCCGCTCGCCATCGACGGGGCGCGGGCCGCCCGCCCGCGCCCCGCATGGACGCGCCACGCCCTCTTCCTCCTGGCCGCGGCCTCGGCGTCGACTCTGCTCCTGGCGGCGGGATTCGTGCACCACGTCTACTTCGATCGGCAGAGTCTCCCCGACCTCGAGCCGTTTCTCCGGTTCGAACCGCCGACCATCGGCGAGATCTACGACGACCGCGGCAAGGTTCTCATCCAGCTGGCGCGGGAGTACCGCCGCATCGTCTCCTACGACGAGGTGCCGTTCATCCTGCGCGAGGCGATCCTCGCGGCCGAGGACAAGAACTTCCTCACCCACTCCGGCGTGGAATACCGCTCGCTCCCCCGCGTCGTCGAGAAGTCCGCCGCGCATTCGCTGGCGGGGTGGTGGAAGGGAGACGGATTCAGGCCGCGCTTTCCGCAGGGCGGATCGACCCTCACCCAGCAGCTCGTCCGCACCTACTTCCTCCAGGACCTGACGGTCCGCGAGAACGGCGACCTCCTCATCGAGGACGGGCTGACCACGCGCACCCTGGCGGCCGTCCTGGGGGTTCGAGCCACGAACAAGCTCCTCCGGAAGACGGAGGAGATCCGCCTGACCCTGTGGATCGAGGAGGAAATGCGCCGGCGCTACGGATCCAGGGACCGGGCCAAGCGCGAGATCTTCGCCCGTTACGCCAGCTTCATCTACCTCGGGAACGGGCGCTACGGCTTCGCCGCCGCGTCCGAGTACTACTTCGACAAGCCCCTGTCGCGCTACACCCCGGACGACGCGGCGGACGCGGCGCTTCTGGCGGGGATCGGCAAGTCCCCCGGGGAATACGCTCCGGCACCCGGAGCGGCGCGGCCCCTGGGCCGCCGCAACGCCATCCTCGGCCTCATGGCGCGCGATGGTTTCATCTCCGAATCCCAGGCGCAGCGATTTCGCGCCGAACCGATTCGCCTGTCGGAGCGCAGCCTGGTCAAGACCGAGGCCCCCGGCGCGATCGCCAGCGTGCTCGCCGAGCTGGCGCTTCGTGGCGGCACCCGCTTCACGGTCGAGGACCTGCTGCAGGGACGGATCTCGGTCCGCTCCACGGTGGACGGCCGGGTCCAGGCCGTCGTGAACGAGGCGCTGGAGCACGGCCTGGCCCTCTATGAGACGCGGCATCG
>DATNEZ010000533.1:0-8231 GCA_035606645.1 Binatia bacterium | reverse complement strand
TGTAACCGGCCCGCCGGGCCAGCCCTCCTCGAGGGTTGTGCGGTCAGCCGCAGGGCTCGATGTACCCGACGACCTGATCGGTGAAGACGATGGCCAGGTCGGGGGCCGGTCCCGCCGGAAGCGGAGGCGGGGCGACGGTCGGCAGGGGCGCTCCGGCAGGGGCCGCGGTGCCCGCGGCTGGAGCGGGCGGGGGGTTCTGCTGCGCGGCGGCCAGCCAGATGCCGCCGGCGAACGCCACGGCCGCCACAAGGCATTTCACCAGCAAGGGGGTGCGTGGCTTCAGATCGTCTCCATGTCGGGTCCCGCGGATCAGGAAACCCTCGGGCGCTCGGATTATAAGTTCGGCCCCCCGCACGGTCAAATGACGAATCCGGCACGGCCTTCCGCGTTGCGCGCCCACGGCGCGATCCGATAGAGTGGGCGGCCCGGACGTCCCGGGGGCATCCGCACCCGCCGCGCCGGCCCACGAGGAGGCCCATGGACAACAAGCCACCGCAGGAGATCCAGTTGCGCGCCCGGATCGACGACGCCGTCGCCGAGGGGATCTACGTGAATTTCGGCAGCATCGTGCACAATCGCTCCGAGTTCATCCTGGACCTGGGCCGCATCGTGCCGGGCAAGCCCGAGGTGAAAATCCTGACCCGGGTCCTGACCACGCCCCTGCACGCGAAACAGCTCTGCCGGGCCCTCGCCCAGAACATCGAGCAGTACGAGAAGACCTACGGCGAGATCCCCGGGGTCGACGAGATGAACAAGAGGGTGGGATTCTAGATGGGCAAGACGGCTCTGCAGTTCTGGCACCTGCTGGTCATCGTCATCCTGGCGGCCATGCTCGGGACCGCCCTGGGAGACATCGCCGGCAAGGCGTTCCCGGAGTCGGCCGCCGGCCGCGCGCTGTCGGCCGGGATCACGGTCGGGACCGCCTCCCCGTGGACGCTCGATCTGCGGGTCCTGACGGTGACGGGCGGCATCGTCCTGAGGCTGACCGTCCTGGGCGGCCTCGCCGCCATCGCCGCGCTGGTCGTGTTCTTCCGCCGCCTCTGATGCCCGCCCGCTCGCTGATCCTCGTCTCCGCGTCGCCCCGCCGATCCGACCTGCTGCGCCTGGCAGGCCTCGACTTCACCGTCCGGCCGGCCGACGTCGACGAGACCCCTCACCCGGGCGAGGCGCCCGGCGACCTGGCGCTGCGGCTCGCCTGCGCCAAGGCGCGGGCCCTGCCCGTCCCGGACCGGCCTGCCCTGGCGATCGCCGCCGACACCGTCGTGGCGATCGACGGCACGACGCTCGGGAAGCCCCGCGATCCCGCGGACGCGCGCCGGATGCTGGGGCTCCTGTCCGGGCGCACCCACCAGGTGATCACGGGGGTCGCGCTGCGCGTACTCCCCGAGGAGACGCTCGTGAGCGATCGCGTCCTGTCGCTCGTGACGTTCGTGCCCATGAGCGGGGAGGAGATCGACTGGTACGCCGCGACCGGCGAGGGGATGGACAAGGCCGGCGCCTACGCGCTCCAGGGGATCGGCGCGTACTTCATCGCCTCGATCGAGGGGAGTTACACGAACGTGATCGGCCTGCCGCTCGAGCGCCTCCACCCGCATCTCCGGCGATTCGGCCTGATCGGAGAGTCTCCCGCCCGAAGGGCCTGAATCCGCCGCGCCCGCCGCTTGCAGTCGGGTCTCCGCACACTTAAGTTTTCCTGGGCCACTGCGCAGAATGGAGACCCCGATTGGTGATGGAGTCGACCGTCCTCGAGGCGTACGAGAAGCTGATCACCGTCACGATCAACGGCAGGAACTACGACGTGCCGGAGAACAACACCCTTCTGCGGGTCCTGCAGTTCATGAACCTCGACCTGGCGTACAGCAAGTACTGCTGGAACGGCGACTGCCGCAACTGCGCCTTCCGCTACATCTCCCGCAAGAGCGGCAACGAGGTCGAGGCGCTCGGCTGCCAGATGCGCTGCTTCCCGAACATGGTGATCAAGCGCCTTCCCGAGGGCGTCGACCTCAACTGACGCCGGCCGGCGGCACCCAGCGCAGGACCGGGCTGCGGGCGGCGCCGACCTCGTCGAGCCTCCGGACCGGCGTCGTGTGGGGCGCGGTCCGCACGAGCTCGGGGTCCCGGCGCGCCTCCTCGTCGATCTTCAGCATGGCCTCGATGAAGGCGTCGAGCTCCTCCCGGCTCTCGCTCTCGGTCGGCTCGATCATGAGCGCCCCCTTGACGATCAGCGGAAAGTAGATCGTCGGCGGGTGGAACCCATAGTCCATCAGGCGCTTGGCGATGTCGAGCGTGTGCACCCCCGTCTCCTCGAGGTTGCGGTCGGTGAGCACCACCTCGTGCAGGGACGGCTCGGCGTACGGCAGGTGATACGTCCCCAGGAGCCGGTGCCGGATGTAGTTGGCGTTGAGGACGGCCGTCTCGGCCATCCTCCGGAGCCCCTCGGGCCCGAGCGCCCGGATGTACGACAGGGCGCGCACGAACATGCCGAAGTTGCCGAAGAACGAGCGCACCTTGCCGATGCTCTTCGGCCGCTGGTGGTTGAGGACGTAGAGCGGCCCCTCCTGCTCGATCGTCGGGACCGGCAGGTAGGGCTCGAGGTGCTTCTTGACCCCGACCGGGCCCGCCCCGGGGCCCCCGCCGCCGTGCGGCGTCGAGAACGTCTTGTGCAGGTTGAGATGATGCAGGTCCACCCCCATGTCCCCCGGACGCGCCACGCCGATGAAGGCGTTCAGGTTGGCGCCGTCCATGTACAGGAGCCCCCCCTTGTCGTGGACCGCGGCGGCGATCTCCCGGATCTCCCCTTCGAAGACGCCGAGCGTGTTCGGATTGGTGAGCATCAGGAGGGCGACGTCGTCCGCCATGCGGCGGCGCAGGACGGCCAGGTCGACGCAGCCGCGCTCGTTGGAGGGAATCTGCTCGACCCGGTAGCCGGCGATGTGCGCGCTCGCGGGATTCGTGCCGTGCGCCGAGTCGGGGATCAGGACCACCTGGCGCGGGTTGCCGCGATCGCGATGGTAGGCCCGCACCATCATGATCCCCGCAAGCTCTCCCTGGGCGCCGGCCGCGGGCTGCAGGGTGAAGCGGTCCATGCCGCAGATGGCGCAGAGGGCCCGCTCCAGATCGTGCATCAGCCGCAGGCAGCCCTGGGCGGCGGCCGCGGGGAGCTGCGGGTGGGCCTCGGCGAACCCCGGCAGGCGCGCGATGCGCTCGTGCACCTTCGGGTTGTACTTCATCGTGCAGGAGCCCAGCGGGTACAGCCCCAGGTCGATGGCGTAGTTCAGCCGCGACAGGCGGGTGTAGTGCCGCACCACCTCGACCTCGCTCAGCTCCGGGAATCCCTCGATCTCGGCGCGCGTGTAGCGCGGGTCGAGGTCGAAGCGCCCGGGCTGCGGCACGTCCAGCGGGGGCAGGGCGAAGCCGCGCCGGCCGGGCCGCGACAGCTCGAAGAGAAGCTTCTCCGGCTCCCTGAGGTTTCTCGGCTCCATCAGCCGACCCTCCCCAGCTCGTCGGCGAGGCGATCGATGTCGGCGCGCGCGTTCATCTCGGTGACGCACACCAGGAGGTCCCGCTCCATCCCCTCGAAGTAGCGCGACAGCGGGATGCCGGGGACGAGGCCGCGATCGGCGAGCTGCGCCACGGCGGCGGCCGCCGGCACGGGAAGGCGGACGGTGAACTCGTTGAAGATCGGCGCGGCGTACGGCAGGGCGCAGCCGCGCACCGACCCGAGCGCCTCCCGGGCGTAGGCCGCCTTGGCGTGGTTGTGCACGGCCAGCTCCCGCAGCCCGCCCTTGCCGACGACCGACATGAAGATCGCGGCGATCAGGGCGCACAGCCCTTCGTTGGTGCAGATGTTCGAGGTGGCCTTCTCCCGGCGGATGTGCTGCTCGCGCGTCGACAGGGTCAGGACGTAGCCGCGGCGGCCGTCCACGTCGCGCGACTCTCCCACGAGGCGTCCCGGGAGGTTGCGCAGGAAGGCCTGGCGCGCCGCCAGGAATCCCAGGTACGGCCCGCCGTACGACAGGGGCACGCCGAACGAGTGGGCCTCCCCCGCCACGACGTCGGCCCCCTGGCGCCCGGGCCCCTTCAGGATCCCCAGGGAGACCGGCTCGGTGACCGCGACGATCAGGTGCGCCTGGGCCTCGCGCGCCACGGCGGCGAGGGCCTCGACCTCCTCGAGGCACCCGAAGAAATTGGGGTGCTGGACCACCAGGGCGCTCGTCTTCGCCTGGCGCAGCGCCCGGCGCGCCGCCTCGGGATCGGCCGTGCCGTCCCCCCGCGCCCCGAACGGCGCCATGGCGATGTCCAGGTTGGCCAGGTGGGTGCGGCAGACCTGGAGGTACTCGGGATGGACCCGATCGCTGACGACGACGCGCCCGGCGCGGGCCATCCGCTCGGCCATCAGGATCGCCTCCGCCAGCGCCGACGCGCCGTCGTACATGGAGGCATTGCTGATGTCGAGCTCGGTGAGCTGGCAGATGAGCGTCTGGTACTCGAAGATCGCCTGCAGCGTCCCCTGGCTGATCTCCGGCTGGTACGGCGTGTACGACGAGTAGAACTCCGTCCGCCCGATCAGGTGATCGACGAGCGCCGGGGCGTGATGCCGGTAGGCCCCGCCGCCCAGGAACTGCGAGCCGGACGCGGGCACGCGGTTCTCGCGCGAGCGCGACTCGAGAAGGGCCCAGAGGTCCTGCTCGGCCAGGGCGGGATCGATCGCGAGCGGGGCCTTGAGGCGCAGGGCGTCCGGGAGCGAGGCGAAGAGATCCTCGATGCGGGCGACGCCGATCTCGCGCAGCATCGCCTCCCGCTCGGCGTCCGACGCCGGGATGTAGCGGTGGCCGTCCCCCATCTCAGTTGGCTTCTTCCTCGATGTACTTGCGGTACTCGGCCGCCGACATCAGGGAGTCGAGCTCCTTCGGGTCGGCCAGCTTGATCTTCAGGAGCCAGCCCTCGCCGTAAGGGTCCTTGTTGATGGTCTCGGGATGGGCCGCGAGCTGGGGATTGACCTGCAGGACCTCGCCCGAGACCGGCGCGAAGATCTCCGAGACCGCCTTGACCGACTCCACGGTGCCGAATTCCTCGCCGCCGACGACGGGAGATCCCGCGGCGGGGACCTCCACGTAGACGATGTCCCCCAGCTCGGACTGCGCGTAGTGCGTGATGCCGACCGTGCCGATGCCGCCCTGGACGGCGAGCCACTCGTGCTCCTTGGTGTACTTCAGGTCGTCCGGGTAGATGCCGTCACCTTTGCTCAACGGAGGCCTCCTCAGTGCGCTCGACTGTAGAACGGTGTGGGCACGATCATCGCCTGGGCGTCGCGTCCCCTGATGTTCACTGCGAACCGGGTCCCCGGCCTCGCCGACAGGGCGGGGACATAGGCCAGGCCGATGCTCTTCTTCACCGAGGGCCCGACGGTGCCGGACGTCACCTGCCCCGACGCCTCGCCGCCGACGCGCACCGGGTAGCCGTGCCGCGGCACTCCCGGGTCGATCATCTCGAAGCCCATCAGGCGTCGCGCCGGTCCCTTCTCCTTCTCGCGGCTCAGGGACTCGCGGCCGATGAACGGCCCCTTCTCCAGCCGGACGATCCCCTGAAGGCCCGCCTCCAGGACGGTGGTCGTCTCGTCCACATCGTTGCCGTAGAGCATCATGCGCGCCTCGAGCCGGAGGGTGTCGCGCGCTCCCAGACCGCACGGCTTGAGCCCGTGCGACGAGCCGGCGCGCAGGAGCGCCTGGTAGAGATCGGCCGCGCCCTGGGGCGGCAGGTAGATCTCGAACCCGTCCTCCCCCGTGTAGCCGGTGCGCGACACGATGGAGCGCGTCCCGTTCACCTCGGTCTCGATGAAGCGGAAGGGGCGCAGGCCCGCCAGGGGCGCTGCCACGAGCCCCTGCAGGATCGCCTCGGCCTTCGGCCCCTGCAGCGCCAGCTGCGCCCATCGCGCCGAGGCGTTCACCACCTCGACGTCGCCGCGCGACTGCGCGGCAATCCAGGCGAAGTCCTTCTCGGTGTTCGAGGCGTTCACGACGAGCAGGAAGTCCCGCTCTCCCCGCCGGTAGACGAGGATGTCGTCGACGAAGGTCCCCTTCTCGGTCGTCAGGACCGTGTACTGCGCCTGGCCCGGCGCGAGACGCGCCGCGTCGTTGCAGGTGACGGCCTGGACCAGGTCGAGGGCGGCCCGGCCGCGGACCTCGATCTCCCCCATGTGCGACACGTCGAACAATCCCGCGTGGCTCCGGACCGCGAGGTGCTCTTCGATGACGGAGGAGAACTGCACCGGCAGCTCCCAGCCGGCGAAGTCCACGAGCCTGGCGCCCATCTCGCGAAACAGGCGCACGAGCGGAGTGGTCTTCAACGGGCCGGCCGCGGGGGGCATGCTGGCTCCTTCAAGGGAAGCGTAACCCTAGCACACCGATGTGGGTGCGTCAAGAAACCGTTTGTTGACAAGTCCTTGCGTTTGTTGCAAATACGCCATCCGGGTCCTATATTCGTCAGGCCGGGGTCCGCCTTCCCCCGCCGGTCCCTGAGGCGGACGGGCATCCGGCAGGAGCACGTGTGCCGCGAGAGTATCCGACCCAGTGCTGGTCCTGCCTCGGCGAGTTCGACGCGGTCTCGGCCGTCTGGTGCAGTGACAACGCGCACAGCGCCACGAAGCTGTGCCCGTTCTGCTTCCGCTGCTTCTGCCAGGCCGACGCGGAGTACCTCGAGACCTTCTGGAAGGGGGCACCCGACGAGCTCAAGGAAGAGCGCGACATCCTGAAGGGGGCGACCGGGTCCTCCGGAGAGGCCCTCATCCGTTCCAACCTCTTGTCCACGGACCAGCTGGTCTCGGCGCTGCGCTGGCAGCAGAACCGCAAGACCTCCCTCGAGGACGCGCTGGTGGACCTCGGGTTCGTGTCCCGCCAGAACCTGGACCTGGTGGTGAAGAAGCAGGCGCCCGCGGGCTCGACCAACCTCGATCTCTCGAAAGGGCTGGTCGACGCCTCGCTCGTGACGACCGTCACCGTGGCGCTGTGCTACCGGAAGAAGATCCTGCCGATCACCAAGGAGGAGATCGGCGGCATGGAAGTCCTGACCCTGGCGATGGCCGGCCCGACCGACGTCGAGACGATCGACCAGGTCCAGAGCCTGACGAACTGCCGCGTGATCCCGATGAACGCGAGCGAGAGCGACATCCTGCTGAGGCTGCAGGACCTGTTTCCCAAGGAGTTCGCCGCCCTGCGGGCGGCCGAGGCGGGCGGCGCGGCCGAGCCGCCGGCTGCCGTTAAGCCCCCGGTCGCCGCGAAGGTCCCGGCGAAACGGAAGGCCTCCGCGGGCCCGGCCGCGGCGCAGCAGATCAGCGAGGAGGATCTCGAGGAGGCCTTCTCGGAGCCGGCCCCGGTCAGCAAGGCGGCGACGATCGCCCCGCCGGCCGCAACCGCCCGGATCGCCGACCCTCTCGAGCTCGACGAGGAGCCCGCCCCGGCCCCCAAGGTCGCGCCTCCCCGTGCGGCGCCGGCCGCCCCGTCCGCGGCCGCCCCCTTCGTGCCGGAAGACGGCTCCTCCATCCTGCAGACGATCCTCTCGGAGGCGATCTCGAAGCGGACCTCGCTCGTCCAGTTCGAGATCCGGAACACCACCCTGTCCCTTTTCTTCCGCATCGACGGCAACCTGTTCCGCGCCAAGCTTCCCGCCCACGCCTCCGCCGCGGGGCTGACCCGCGCCCTGAACACCGTCGCGTCCCTGCCGGCCGGCAACCGGCCGGCCGCGGGGCACCTGACGCTGAAGTCCGGAGGACGGCGGATCGACGTCGTGGTGCGCCGTGTCTCGGCGGCCGGAGCGGAAAGCTTCCTGCTGAAGATCATCGAGCGGTCGGATTTCATCAGGCCGCTTCCGAGCGTGGGGCTGAGCTCGCACGACCTGGAGCGCCTGCGCCAGGCCCTGGCGCTCCCGCACGGCCTGGTGGTCCTCAGCTCCCCTCCGCACAACGGACTGCAGACGACCCGGTACTCGCTCATGGCGCACCTGGCGGAGGGTCCAAGGCGGACCCTGTCGATCGACGCCCCGCAGTTCGTGTCGCTCGAAGGAATCCGCCAGGAAGAGGTCCCGGTCCCGCCCGATGCCGCGAGCTGCAGGAAGGCGCTCGCCTCGGTGCCGGGCAGCGAGATCGTTTTCCTGCCCGAGATCCAGAATGCCGAGATGGCGGCGCTCGCGGTCGAGCTGGCCTCGTCCTGCCTGGTGGTCGCCTCCATCCAGGCGCG